>CAZNER010000005.1:0-45615 GCA_964572065.1 uncultured Candidatus Saccharibacteria bacterium | reverse complement strand
TAATTCAAAATTTTTACACGATATACTATCTATTATAAATAAATTTGTTATATATTATTAATATCAAGATTTAGAATTTATCCAATTTAAATAACATTTATATATAAAATATTACCCTACCCAATCCATTTGTTAGATATACTAACTTTCGAAAATTACTATCTTATCTATTTATCTATCAAATTAATAAAAAATGTAATCTTTTATTTTATAACATATATATATCGGTTATATTCCCTCTTTAATGAATACTAATAGACATAAATCCTCTTTATCCTTAGTTAGAATGTTACATAAAATAAAAAGATACTACTGCAATTTCATTTATATTAAATTAAATTACCTTCTTTATCAAAACATATATTTCCTCTATAATAATAAATTTTATTGCATAAAAATTACTACTAATATATATCAAATAAATAACATAATAAAAATCTATCCAAAGCAACTTTTAAATTTCTAATATGTGTATTTATCTACTAACTATTCGAAAGAGGACTCTTCTTTGTATCCTTTGACTTTACTTTCTCTGACTTTCTAAATACATTTTCTTTCTTATCCTTTCTATATCTAATAAACTTTTTATACCCTATATATCCTAATAAGATAGAAAATGATATTGCAAACAATATAATTATATACGCTCTTATTTTACTAAATATATCTTTTGCCGCAGAAAATACACTCTTACCGGTATCTATATGATCTTCTATTGAATCTGTTAATTCAACATCCATTTCTTTCTCTCTTTCCTTTTCTTCCTCTTCTTCACATACATAATCTTCATCTATCTCTCCATCACAATCATTATCTAAATCGTCACATATTTCTTCTTCAAGTCCTTTTCCTCCTTCACATTCACCCCATTCTTCATCAACACATGTTTGAATTCCTCCTTCACATTCTCCAGTATCTATACCGCATACTCTTTCTTCCCCTAACTGACAAATACAACCTTCATCAACAGCCCCATCGCAATTATTATCGAGACTATCACAACTTTCATCTACTGCCTGTACGCCTCCTTGACACTCTCCCCACTCACCATCAATACAATACTGAACTCCTTTCTCACATTCTCCGATATCAGAACCACATGAACGATTAAGACTTTCATCAATATTACCATCACAATCATTATCACGTCCATCACATATTTCAAAACCAGGATCGATATTACCATAACATTTCCCCCAAGCCCCTCCCTCACACCACTGTGTTCCAACACGGCATATACCAATATCAGTACCACATGGCTGTGTTGTACCAGAATCACAACTACATCCCTCGTCAATTATACCGTTACAATCATTATCAAGACCATCACAAACTTCCTTTTGAGGCTGAACACCATTACAATTTCCCCATACGCCATTAACACATTTCTCTATTCCTTTAGTACATATTCCTACATTTGTACCACATGATCTTATTAACCCCTCATCAGTACTACCATCACAATCATTGTCAACTCCATCACATATATCTGAAACTGACGGATTAACTGCACTACTACTATCATTACAGTCTCCATCACAAACTTTATATCCGTCACTATCAATATCTCGTTCATTATTAGGCACTACTCCATCACAATTATTATCTAAGCCATCACATATCTCTGATGCTAAAGGATATATTAAATTATTATTATCATCACAATCACCATCACATACTCTATATCTATCACTATCACCATCTCTTTCATTATTAGGTACTACACCATCACAATTATTATCCAATCCATCACATATCTCTGGTGCTGATGGATAGACAGCAGAATTACTATCATCGCAATCGACATCTTCATTATACCCATCACTATCACTATCCTTTAATACTTCAAAGCAATATAAATGATTACTTTTATTACATGAAGCTAATGCATCATCATACCAATCATTAACATCATTATTTATCCCTTCACCCCCTCCGCCAATATATGTTGTTGATGTCCAATTATTACAGCTCTCTGAAAGCCCTATTCCATATCCAGTCCAAACCTTCGCATCGGATAATACCTCCCCATGTTCATTTTTATTTATATTATTAGTTATTGCTCCTTCAACAATACCACTACTCCAATCAACAACTACTGTTGAATTATCCATTAAATAATATATCGTTTCTTTGGGTCTTGAAAAAGCCTCTTGATCATCTGTACCTATAAATGCCACCCACTCACCAAATTCTCCTAATCTATCACATTCACTATCTGCAAAATTTCTTCCACCAAAATCACCTCCATAAGTAGCTGATGTAATAAAAACATGGTATTTATCTTGATCTCCCGTTTTAGGCAGCTCAGCTACTTCTTTTTTATAAACAGAATATTCACTGGAAGGATATAAGATAAATAGATAAGCAATATATGATAATGAAATAACTGATAATAAAGATATAAAGACAATTATTGATTTAAATAAAAGTAATGATCTATTTGAGCCTTCTTTTTTCTTTTTCCTCATTAATAGGCAGAAGAATATGCTTATAAAATTTATATTTCAAATACATAATACAAATTATATCAATGTATTTCAACTATAAATAATTATATATTTTTACCGCAGCATTTTTTATACTTTTTCCCACTTCCACAAGGACATGGATCATTTCTTCCAATCTTATGCCCCTTTACTATAGTTTTCTTTTTCTTACCTTTCTTACTCTTTACTGGACTTTGGCTCTTATTTTGAAGATATTTTCTTACAGCATTGGTCATCTCACGATTTCCTGTCAGTATATCTTGAATTTGGCCCACATTTGTTCTGATATTCGTCTGAGGTCCTCTTTCTTTTATTCTATGAACCTTAAAAATTCTTCTTGTAAAACGTGCTGATATAGATTCTATTAAATCATCAAAATATTCAAATCCTTCATTTTTATATTCTACTAATGGATCTCTTTGAGCAACTCCCCTTAATCCAATACCTTCTCTCAAATCCTTCATTACATCCAAATGGTCACTCCATAATTGATCCATAACTTGCAATTGCAACAAACCTGATATCTTCAAAAATTCATCTTCTCCTAACTCCTTCTTTTTAGACTCAATCATTCCTAAAGTTACATGTTTTAATAATTCGCTTACTTCCGACCTTTCTTTACCTCCTAGTGCTTCTTTCAACTGTTTTTTTGGCTCAAATTTCTCTATATCTTTTGTATTTATATTTAACAACTTACTCTTTTTAGAAACACTTAAAAAAGAACTTAAAATAGCTCTATCATCAGCTAAATCTAGATAATCATCTATCATATTAGATACTTCTACATTTTCCTCACCAACATAATGATTATTTATTATGACTTCGACTTCGCCCAAAATATCTTCTTTGTATTTCTCCATTAGATCCTTCTTAACTTCTTTAATTTCTTCTTTATTTACTTTATCAGCCTCTTTAGAAATTAAATCTGAATTCTTCAATATATTTCTTCTCTTTGTATAAAAAATTTCTCTCTGCCTATTCATAACGTCATCATATTTCACAACATTGTTTCTCATATCAAAATGATACCCTTCCATTCTTTTTTGTGCTCTTTCTATGGCATTTCCAACCAATTTTGACTCAATTGGCATATCATCTGGTATATTCGTCTTCTCCATTAAAGACTGTATCATCTGTCCCCCCTGCAGACGCATAATTTCGTCATCTAGTGACACATAGAACCTACTCGAGCCTGGATCCCCTTGACGTCCACTTCTACCCCTTAACTGATTATCAATTCGTCTAGCCTCGTGTCGCTCTGTTCCAATAACATGTAAACCACCAAATCCAGTTACACCCTCTCCCAACCTTATATCTGTACCTCTACCAGCCATATTTGTAGCTATTGTTACAGCATTTTTCTCTCCAGCTTTCTCAACAATATGAGCTTCTCTCTCATGATACTTAGCATTCAACACCTCGTGATCAACTCCATTCTTATCTAGCAATTTCGACAAATATTCACTTTTCTCAACAGAAGTAGTTCCAACCAATACAGGCTGCTCTTTCTTATTCTTCTGTATAATTTCTTCAACTACAGCATTGAATTTTGCCTCTTGATTTTTATAAACTCTATCAGTCATATCCTTCCTAATTAAAGGTTTATTGGTTGGTACTCTATACGAGTCGAGATTATATATTTTATAAAATTCTTCGGCCTCAGTTATAACTGTTCCAGAACCTCCACCTAGTATTCTGTATAACCTGAAAAAATTCTGGAATGTAATAGTAGCTAAAGTCTTTGATTCCTTCTGAATTTCAACATTCTCCTTAGCTTCAATAGCTTGATGTAACCCCTCACTATATCTCCTACCAGGCAATACCCTACCAGTAAATTGATCTACAATAAGTACTTTCCCATCTTTTATAATATACTCATCATCTTTCTTATATAATGTATAAGCTTTCAAAGCATTTTCTAGATGATGTGCAAGTTTATAATCTTCCCATAAATTTTTTACATTAAGCATTTTTTCAACTTTTACTATACCTCTATCTGTCAATACAGCACTATGTGACTTTTCATCAATTGTATAATCTTCTTTTGAATCTAAACGAGGGACAATCCTAGCAAATCTTAAATACAATTCATTTGATTCTTCTGCTGGTGCAGAAATTATTAATGGTGTTCTAGCCTCATCAATCAGTATCGAATCAACCTCATCGATTATACAATAATATAACTCCCGCTGAACCACATTCTCTAGTCTTGATACCATATTATCCCGGAGATAATCAAATCCAAACTCATTATTAATTCCATAAACAACATCACAATCATAAGCTTCTTTCTTACTACATTTTACTAAATTCCAGCCTCTTACATCACCAGGATTTTTTATATCTACATCCATTCTTTCATTGTACATATCTTCCCCTTTTACTTCCTTTAATTCAGTATCTGGAACAAATTTATATGATTCTCTTGGGATAATCACTCCAACTGATAAACCTATCTCACTCAGTATATGCCCTGCATACTCCCCATCTCTTCTTGCTAAATATTCATTTACTGTTATAACATGCGCACCTCTTCCAGTTAGTGCAAAAAGAGCTGTAGGTAAATGAAAAACCTGTGTCTTCCCTTCACCTGTTTTTAATTCTACTAAGTTATCCCCATAGGCAAGAATAATTCCAGCCAATATTTGTACATCATAATGCCTTCTACTATATTTCCTTTTAGTAATCTCTCTTACTATGGCAAAAACTTCAGGTAAATACTCTTTAAGTTCAGAAGTAATTGAAATTTCATAATCAGGTAAATCTTTCTTATAATCCCTAACCTTTATAGATGATTTAGCTTCTTTTGGAACCTTCTCAACTAAGATCTCAATTTCATTCCGAATCTCACTAATCCTTTTCTTCATATCTTCATTACTCATTGCTGATACTTTCTTCTCTAAGCCATTAACTTGTTCTACAAACGGCTGCATCTTCTTCAGCTGTCTCTCATTACTATCAAAAAACTTCTTTATAAAATTAAACATTTTAACTCCTAACCATTAAAAATAAATAGCTATAAATTTTATCATATATATTCCTAAGTAGAAAATAAATTAAATTTAAAAATTCCTCTAAACTAAAAGATTCTATATTTTTATACAAAGGTCCATTATTATCTAATTTACTACTTATTAGTCCTAATTTATTTACATGGAAACCATCCCATAGATCTATTTTTTCTATTCTTTTTCTAATATCAAGAATTACCTCCCTAGTTAAACCTTTCTTTGACCTAGCTAAAGTGAAATGATACATCGATGATAAATCATATTTTTCCTTATGTATATCATTATAACAATTAAGCTTATCGTTTATTTTACTTAATATAGTATTCAACTCTAAAGATCTATATATAGATATATACATTATCCGCGGCCATCTTCTACCCGGAAATCCATATCTAATACTTTTTAATCTAATATCAAAAGCCTCCGTCTTATTTGTAACTTTTCTAACATCTTTAATAATTCCGTTTAAAGAGTCTTTTGAAATATCATCCCCAAGATACTTCACAGTTATATGTATATTTTCTTTCTTAGTAAAACGTATATAGTTCTTGAATTGATCTAATCCATTTTGAATCTCAACAAAAGAATCCAATATCTCCTTAGGTGGGAATATACCAATAAATAAACGCATTATTATAGTATTTATATTATGTAATTACTCTCCTATATTCTTTCAGTATCTCCTCTCCTACATTTTTCCATGAGAATTTTTTTACTTCTTGAAGACACCTATTCTCACATTCTTTCCTTAATTTATCATCTTGTAATAAATCAATTATTTTCTCAGCAAGTTTATCTATATTCTTATTTTCAACTAATAAATCTGGAATATCCCTCAAAACATATCTGTAACCTTTATTTGCATAGGTTACTGTTGCTTTGCCAGATGCCATAGCCTCAATTAATACTACTCCGAAAGATTCCCCATATAAAGAAGGGAAAACACACAGATCAGCACTTGCATAGTAATTAGATTTTAACCTTTCAGGTATATATCCAGTAAGAACTACATCATCCAATGCTAGATTATCTATAGCTTTTTTAATTTTTTTCTTTTCAGGACCGTCACCAATTAAAATAAGCCTTGCATTTTTTACTACTTTTTTAACTTTCTTAAAAGCTCTAACCAGATAAATTTGACCTTTCCTTTTTTCAAACCTACCTAAAGACACAATATTCTTCATCCCATCATTGCTGTATTTCCTAATTGATTCAACACCTTCATTATATTTATCTAAATTGATACCTATAGGTATCAATTTATAATCACCAGGAATAACAACTCGTGCTTCTCTTTCTGCTGCATCTGAAACTGCTATAAAAGAATCAATCCGCCTATAGACTCCACCTAATACAATTTTTAAAAACAGACCTCCAATTCTATTAAAAAAACTTTTCCCATATACTAAATATGTCGAGACAATTGGACAATTCGCTTCTCTTAAAATTTTTGCACCTAGAAACGGCGAAAAAGGCGCGGCAATATTTAATACATCAAACTGTTCTTTCTTTAATACTCTTCTTATCTTGCTCTTTCTCGTAAATATTACTGTTCTAACGGTATTTGCATTTCCTTTCAAAACAATCTCTTTACCAAATGATACTATCCTGTCTTTGAATTCTTTATTATTTTGTGAAGGAGGAACTAGAAATTTAATATGGTGTCCTTTACTGATCAAAAACCTCGCTAATCCCTTAAAATATTGTTGTACACCGGCATCACTATCTAAAGTTGTATCGAGTACTAATCCGATTTTCATATTTCAAACATTATTAAAAATCTTCTTTAATCTAAAAACTAATCTCTTTAAATTACTTTGTTTCTGCTCAACATTACCTTCCATACCTCTTTTACTATTCAAAGATTTACTATATAAACTTATTATTTCATTAGTTACTTTAGTCCAAGAGTAATTTTTTACTTCTCCTATCCCCCATCTTCCCATAAAATTTCTTAATTCCCTATCTTTAGATAAAACAAGCAGTTTTTCTTTTAATCCTTTTATATTCTTGGGCTTCACAAGAAATAATGAACCTCTATTTTTTAAAACTGTTTTATAACCTGGATTTGCATAAGCAACAACAGACTTACCAGTAGCCATTGCCTCTAATAATACTATACCTAAACTCTCACCATACAAAGCAGGTGAACAAAAAATATCACAGCTGGCATATAATCTTGGTTTATCCTCCTCTTTTACAAAACCTAATAGCTTAATATTATCCAATTTATGTTTTTTTACATAAGATTCTAATTTTTTTGATTCATCACCCTTTCCTGCAATTATTAGTCTTACATTCCCGAATTCTTTCTGTAGCTTCCTAAAAGCCTTAACTAGATAAATCACACCTTTCCTCTTATCAAGCCTCCCTAAGAATAATATATTTACCTTACCGTCTAGGTATTCCTCAAACGGCCTATTCTTCGTATTGAATACTCTTAAATCTATACCATTTGGAATAATATTTATCCTTCCCTTATACATCTTGGACAAGCGTTTTGCTGGAACTTCAGAAACAGCTATTATTCCATCAAGTCTATCAACTATTGATTCTATAAAAGCCATTGATGCCATTTCTATAGATTTTCCAACTATTGTCTTAGGTAAAGCTGCATGAAAAGTAGCTATATTTATTGAATTTGATTTTAGTAATACTTGTATTGGTAAAATAGGCATCTCTGGTTCATGGAAATGCAATATATCAAACTTTTCTCTCTCAAGCATTTCCTCTATAAATCCATTTAAATTTCTACCTGCAACACTAAGCTCACCTTGAGTTCTATTAATTGATACTTTTAATGATGAACCCAAAAGTATAACATCATCTCTATTATTTTTTATCCCTTCAACTCCAGGAGCTATTACCTTAACTTCATGTCCTCGATTTCGCAATTCATTTGAAAGGAATTCTATATGACTCTGAACTCCTCCTGATCTAAAAAAATTGTAAGGACACACTTGAGCAATCTTCAATTTATCAATTTAATAATTTAACTCTCCTTAGGTTCTACTAAACCATACGTACCATCACTTTTCTTATAAACCATAGCATATTTCCCATTCTCAATATTCTTAAACAAAAAAGCTTCATGTCCCAACAACTCCATTCTTTCTATAGCCTCAGCCGGATACATAGGAGAATTTTTACTATATTCTTTATATCTTGTTATAACTGGCTTGACGTCTGAAGCACCAACATAATCGTCTTCTTTTATATTCTCTATTTCTTTCTCAAATTTTTTATTCTCTAATGTTCTCCATGATTCCTTACCCTCAAGTTTCTTCTCATGATCATGATATCGTATTAATCGTCTTCTTAATATTGGGTCAATCCCATCTACAATTGTATATAAATCACTTCCTTTTTCTTCTACTCTTATTAATGCCCTAGGCATAGTAACTGTAATCTCTAATTTAATATCCGTATCAATACCTCGATGCGGTTTAGAATGCTTCAACTCTACATCAATCTTATTAACTTTTCTGAGCAACTTTTTATGTTTACTCATCATTTCTTGCACTTTGGCCCTTATTCCTTTTGTTACTTTAACTCCTCTTCCAGTAAATATTATTTTCATAATTAAATATAAATAAAGTTATTTAAAATAACCCCCCGAATAATAATAGTGCTAAAATTAATATTAATAAGTACTCGGTAAATACTTTAACTGTTAATGTTCTTTCTAATTTATGGTGTAAAATAGACAAAAAGATATAAAAAAGTAAAAAGATAACTATATTAATACCCAAAAAGAAATATCCTGTTATATCTAGAATCATATATAAAACGGAAATCACAAACGAAACAACAATAACATAAGTAATAGTATTTATATTAACCTGTATTTTTCTATAAATTATCAAGATATATAATATTAATGAGATAAAACATACAAAAACACCTATAATCCAGGAATTAATCTGAAAGATCATTCTTATATGTAGAATAAGATTAATACTAAAAAAGAAAATTATAAGTTTAATCACATCATAAATGTATCTAGTCTTCTCTTCCATTTTAAATTTATCAGAATAATATGACCTTACATTTATAAAAAAGATAAGGTTAATCACAATTAGAAATAAAATAGAAATTATCCTAACTAAATCATCACTATTAAAATATATAAATCCAGCCACAGAATAGAATAAGAGCAATGGTAAAGTAATATGGTTAATCAAGTGTCCCCACAAATTATATACATTTATACTTGGCATATCTATTTGTCTCAGTACTTTTGTAGCGAAACGCCAGTTTAAATAAATTTCTAGGAATAATATTAGGCTTGTAGCGACTATAGTTATAATAAATTTCTCATTTCCATAATCTTTTAACAAATGTATTGATAAGAGCAATCCTAAACCGGTTGCAATTGCATGAAAAATAGTTCTTTTTCTTTTATATATAAAACAAAATAATTTCTTCATCAAGAATAGCTTTAATATATTTTATAATATTTCACCTCCGCCTCCTAATAATCCGACGAAGATTAATATAATAAAGACAGGTAAATGGAGCAATGAACTCGATCTATCTTTTGTTAATCCAGTTTTTCGCAATAATAACTGCTCAATAGATAATAATATGATCATTATAAATGCAATTATGAAATTAACCCTACCTTGTAAACTTCGTGTCATTATTCTCGATAATATATTTTCAACTATCCATTTATCAAAACTAAAACTTGCCTTTTGCTCTAATAGCTGGCTGTCTATTAAATCGTTCAACTCATCACTTCTAACTGACAGATTATCTTCATTCCCAGCATCATCTGAAGCGGTAACTTTTAAATCACCTAACACTTCACTATTCTCGTTTATTACACACTGCCATTTATCATTAACATAACTGAAATTTATTTGCTCTTCAATATATTTCCCAATCACTTCAGTTGGATTATCCTCTATTTCGACTGAAAAAATATAATTTTTAAAATCTGAACCAAACTCACTATATTCGAACCTTAATGAATCTCCAACGATCCTAGGGCTAATAGTATCTACTGTCACATTAATATAATTTGAATAATTACTATAATTATTATCATTATCATATGACCTGGCATAAATATTATGGCTTCCTTCCGTATAATCATCTTCTTTCTCAAAAACAAATCCAGAGGACTGTATTTCTGTTCTATCAATAACATCGTTGTTATCATAAATTTCAACTTCATTACCTTCGTTAGCTACTCCTCTTACTGTAAAAGCTCCTGAATTCAATATTTCCCCATCTTTCGGATCTGTTATTATTGGAGCCTCTAAATCTCCCTTCTCTCCTGTCTCAGGTAATGATACCTCACTCTCAGATAAATAATCTGCTGTGCTATATTCCACCTGAGTTGTTCCAAACATCTGAACAACAATTGTTGTCTCAGAACCCTGAAATTCTCCTGTTACTAAAGATATACCTATATTTTCAAAATTTGAATTTATAATATTATCTCTATGTGATGGGCTAGCCATCCAAGCATTATGAATAGGAACTGTAGATGAAAAATCCTTTGCTAAATTTTCCCCAGCATATGTATATTCATACCCAGTAGCAATAATAAAATCCCAAGGAGATTCTCCATTTGGTCCATAATGAGACCAATAATCTTTAGCTATCATATCATCTCCTTTTGCCTTTGCAGCATTAATTAGACGTGAATCTATAATCAATGGATTCAGACCCCTAGTATTTCTCTCAGAATTGGCAAGATTAACCAGTTCGTTTGTATTTATATCTGCAGCATAAACGGATACAACATTATTTGGTAATATCTTTACTCCAATAATATTAAAAACTGCAACTAATAAAATTATCACAGTAAGAGACTTAGACCTTACAACTCTTGGTAAGTTTCTTTTTATCCGTTTCAATATCTTTATTTTCTTCATTTAATATCTAATTAATAACCAAATCTTTTGTTTTTACAACTTTAAATTTTTCACTTTCAACAAACACTTCTACATCATAAACCCCCTTAGGCAATTCTTTTGTAAAGTAACTAGGATTTTCGATACTTCTCTGAGTTTCAACCTTCTCAAATGATAAATCTCCTGTTACTTTCCACTTTATTTCATACTCTTTATCTCTCCAATATTCACCGTTTATCGTTGGAATCGCCATAAAAGAAACACTATATATACTTTTAGTCTTCTTTTCTTTATAAAATTTTACTACCACATCCTTTTCAGCATTTGCTAATTTTATTGTTTCTATAGAATTTTGCGAAGCATAGTATGTCAAAGGAATTGCTATGATTGTAATTATAATTATAAAAAAAGAAAAAATAGGCTTTCCTCCAAAACCATAACGAACCTTACTTAAATCTTTTACCTTCTTAAATAAACGAACTACTACAAATGAAAGAAATATCATCAGAGAAATACTTACAGCCCCAACGATTATCAAAGTATATAAAGGTACATTTATAGAATTTATTTTTTCACTGACTTCAGATAAATTCATTAAAAATATTACATTAAATTTCTAATTATTAGATAACTTTTCTCTATCTTCTCTTGCTTGTCTTGCTAATTCTTCAGGGTCAGCTGTAATCAATTTATGCTCACTTTCCGAAGCTATAACCTGTATAGCAACATGGCTTGGTCCTGCAAAAAATAATCCTTCACCAATTCCAGCTGATAATAGAAAATTTTTCTCTCCATCAGATAAATAAAATACCTTTTGGATTCTATCTATAGCAGCTGGGCTTTGTTTTAATAATATCTGAATAGCTGAGTTAGTTATTATAGCTTTCCCATAATCAGTATCTAAAAAATCCTCTACATCCTGAGTAATGGTAGTAAGTCCTAACCAGTATTTTCTGGCTCTTTTTGCTATAGAATGAATAAATTTGGCAGCATCTTCAAACTGCATCATCAACCATGCCTCATCAACAATTAGCAATCGTTTCCTTCTATCCTTCTTTACCTTACTCCATATAAAATCAAGCATCATATACATTGCAATTGGTCTTAGATCGTCACTCAATTCTCTTATACTAAATACTGTAAACGTATTTTTTATATCTACACTACTCTGTCTATCAAATATTCCCGCAGCACTCCCTCTAATAAATTTCTCAAGCCTAATTGCAATTGAATGTGCCTCCTTTTCAGCCATTGCCTGTAATACTTTATATAAATCTTCCATTAAAGGTGGAGTGTTTTTATGAGTCTCAACATCAGGTGTAATTCCTTTTTCTTTATATGTCAGTATTAAAGCTCTATCTAAAATGGCACCTTCTTGCGGAGTTACTTTACCTCCAAGCATTATTTTTAACAAACCATGTAAAGACTGTATTTTCATACGCAATTCATCTTCATCCGACTCTTGTACACCAGACAATTCAAAAGGATTCAACTTTTTGTCTCCATCTTGTGTAAATGAAATATACTCTCCCCCAATTGTTTTACAAAGCTTTTGATACTCTTTCTCAGGATCTATAATTATACTCTCAATTCCAAACATCAAACCTCTTAATGCCTCAAGTTTTACTAAGTAACTTTTACCAGCACCCGAAGTTGCAAATATAACTGAATTAGCATTTTCAAGTTCAAATCTATCAAATATAACTAAACTTTTATTATGTTTATTAATTCCATATAAAACCCCTTTATTCATTGTCAAATTTGAACTTACAAAAGGGAACGTCGTTGCTAAAGATGTAGTATCCATATTCCTGGTATAATATAATTTGTCCAACCCTACAGGTATAATACTTTGATATCCTTGTTCTTGCTGCAAAGTTGAAGGTTTAACAATAACCCCAATAGCACCTAATGACTGCTCAAGATTTTTATATACTTTTTCCAGCCCAGCAAGTGATGAAGCATTTATAGATATATAAAGCGCAAAATGAAAAAATTTCTCTGTCCCCTTTGCTAGAGATTCCTGCAAATCTTTTGCATCAGCAAGAGCAACCTTTACTCTTGGATCAACAACTTTTCCTGCTTCAAGATCAATATTAATAGTTGCTTCCATCTCTCCTATTTTTCTTTTCAACCTCTGCATAACAAGCCTTGAATCTACTGGATAATAAAACGTGCTTATATCTACAGGAAATTCGAAGTTAATTAATGAAGATAACCAATTGGCTCCAACAAACTTTGGATAACCAGTTGCAAATAATACTCTAAAAAATTTAATCCCAATTAATATATGATTAAAATCAACTTCAATTGCAGGTGGTGCAATTACATCTTTTATATCAACTAAGCCACCTGCAAATCTTTCAACAGCTTCCTCTTCTGAATCAATATTTAAACCTTTCTTCTTATTTAAATATTTGGACCTCCTTTCTAGTTTGTTTCCAGACTTAACTTTTTCTCCAACAGATTTTGCAGCATTATCATTTCTAATTGCACCTACAACTGGTACTCCGGTCTGCTGACCTGCTTTCTCAGCCAATCGACCATCCTTTGTTTTTCCTTTTGGAAATTTATTCTTTTTTAAAAATGAGAATAGACCTGCCATATATAAATTATATTATTTATTATCTCCTTTCTTTGCAACAACCACAGGGGCATCTACATCAGTCCTTGTAAGCTGTAATTTCTCAACTCCACCTCTTTCAGGATTATAAACACCATAAAATAATTTAACTAATTCTGATGTCGATAATTGCCTTGCAAATAAACCTATTTTTTTCAACTGTTTAATTATGTGATCCCTTCTTGGATACAACTTAACCTTAACTTTCTCTAATATATTATCGACATCTACATCCATATTATCTTTTCCGCCAAATAAGCTCTTGAATATTCCAGGTCTTAAAGATATCCCGCTACTACTAGGTATAATTATAAAAAATCTTTTCTCAAGCACCTCATTTGTTACCGTAAGATTGCGAATAAATTCTATATAAATTTCCATCTGTTTTCTTAGTCCATCAGAAATTTGTCTTTCTTTCTGATCTTCTAATAATTCTACATAATCACTTAAATCTGTCCTATGTGTCCTTATCACAATTTGAATATGGAAAGTAAGCGAATTCAACAAACCAGCAAAAGCTAAAATTTTACTATCCTGCTCATCTTCTGACAAAAGATCAAAATTTAAAGAAGTTGTCTCCAATACAAGAGATACAACACTATTCTTCAAGATAACTAAATCTTGTTTTATATCAGCTATATCTAAATGCTGCTGAGTTGAAGGTATTCCTTTATCAAATAATTTCACTATTTGTTATATAAAAAATTTAACCAGCTATAAATTCGTATGTTGGCAATACATCTCCTGTCAAATTAACTTCATATCGACCAAATGAATAATTGTTACGTGATAACTCAATTGTATAAATTCCATTCTCTAATGCTGTTGTAGTAATAAACTGTCCTAAAGAATTTGTCTTTATAGCACGTACTGGTCTAGCCTTCTCATTCTTAACGATTACAACAACCCCAGGTAACAATTTACCATCTTTTGTCCTTACAATTCCACTTATAACATTAGGCTTTTTTGACAATGATGGACCATTATATATTTTTGGAGTTAATACTCCTCCCCCATCTTGTACTAGTTCTTGCACTTTTAATCTATCACCTTCATCTATAGTTTCTTTGCCTTTACCCTCTTTCAACGATTCCATTTCCAATTGTAATTCCTTTAACTGACCTACAATCTGTTCATTCTGTTTTTGTATATCTTCATACATCCCCTTAGTCTTTTTTAATTCTCCCTCTAAATTTCTTTTATCTTCAGAAAATTCTACCACCTTCTGCCTTAACTTTTCATTCTCTTCTTTTAATACATGCGGAGAATTATTATCCCTTGTTGGCAAAGATGGTGAATTTTGAACTTCTCTCTCTACTTGCTGAAAAGTCTGATTCTTATTTGGCACTACATCATTATACTGGACTGCTTTATTCATATGTTGAGCTTGCTGACTAGTATTAGATTGACTTCCCTGATTAGCCTGATCTTGGTTTCGATTAACTGTTTGACTCTGTGTATTAAACTCACCTTTGTTATCATCAACTTGAGGTTCAGATTGCTTTGGATTTTGACTTACACTTCCTACCAAGCCACTAGTATTTACATTGCCTTGCTTAGATTGCATATCAACTATTGGTTTATCGGTTTTTACACTGTTTGTATTTTGATCCATGTTCTGTTTATTTAAATAATTTATTGGACGATTAGGTTCCTGATTTGATGTTATTTTCCCAAACTTTTGTGCACTTCCTGGTATATAATATGTATCCCCTTGAACTCCTTGGCCAGCAATTTGATTATTTAATTGCTGAGCTTTTACTACATTACTCTGAAGATTCTCACTTACTTGAGAATCTTGCTTTTGTGAAGTTAAATCCTTAAAAGGATGTTTTGGAACAGATGTTTGCTTCTCTGTAAAAGATTCTTCACTAACAGGTGTATCTTGTGTTTTGGCACTCGGCTCACTTCGAATATCTGGCTTCACTACTCTTTTTGTCTTTACAACTGAAGTAGGATTTCTATCACTTAAAGCTTGAGGAACTTTTTTCTTTTTTCTCCATACTCTCTTCTGAGAAGAAAACATTGCTCCTAAAAAATTTACCAACCAAACCTCAAATGGCTGTTCATTTATTCTTACCAAGGCAAGCGATAATCCTAAAATCACACTAATTGCTGCAAATATCCAACCTAATAATGGCGATTCAAGAGATTTAAAAAGATAATAAAAAAATAAAGCTATACATCCTCCAGCAATAATATAACCGAACTGCTTAGCACTTAAACTACCAAACAGTTTAAATTCAACATCCATTATATTTTCAGGCACTGAGTGCTGTTTCATTTACTAAGAAATCAAAATTAAACAAATCTATATCATATTGTTACTATTTGATAGTTTAACATGTATAGATTTGTTTGAGAAGTATAGAAAACAATCTACTCAGACTTTAAACTCGATTTTACCCAGCAATACGGTAATAAATTGTCTATTTAAAACTCTACAATTTTTCCCGAAATCAAATATCTACCTTACTTCTAATATCTCATATTCTTTTATTCCAATAGGTAAATCCAATTTTACTCTTTCTCCAACTTTCTTGCCGGTTAAAGCAGATCCTAATTTAGAATCAGAACTAATCTGTCCTAACGAAGGATCGCCTTCTCCAAGACCAACAATTTCATATTCGATAATTTTATCACTTTTAATATCTTTTATTCTAACTTTATCTCCAATGTCAACTTTAGAATCACCTCGTCTATTTGGTGCTACTCTGAGACTACTAATCAATTCTTTTAATTCATCTATCCTTAGTTCATTTTTCCTATAGTCTTCAAGAGCAGCATGATATGCAGAATTCTCAGACAAATCTCCCATTGCCTTTGCTTCATCCAGCCTATCTGCGATATCTTTACGATTAACAGACATTCTCTTTTGCAATTCATCTTTCAGCTTTTTAAGTCCTTTTTTTGTTATTAACTTCTTCTCTTCCTTCATAAACAACAAAATAATAATATAAATAATACCTAGGAATATTAATTTAAATTTTAATCAACAGGAGAAAAATTATAATTGAATAAATAATCTCTATCAGAAACATTTAATAATTTAACTGTAGTATCGATAATGACACTATCAGATGGGGCCTCATTCAAAATTAATTCGTCACCATAATCAATAACTACCTCATAATCATAGGATAATCCTAAAGCCTTTTTAAAGATAAGTGTATAATTATACCCTTCATTTTTACTAATTACAACATCTGACAAACTTTCTTTAATAACTAAATAATCTTCATCATCAGGATCTAAATCGGCAGTAAAAAAAACTCTACTAGAATAACTTGATGATAATGATATTTTTGATGAATGTGTCTGAATATCGTCAATTGTAGAGTTCTCAAAGTCTAATACAATTATTCCTTTGAAATTTCCCTCAGATTCATTCTCAAAAGTTAACTGATACTCTCCATTAGTATCAGAATTATTTATATTAATTTTTGTATCTACAGTAACTCTAGGCATACTTTCAGATTCGGAAATGATAGACATATCAAATAATCCATAATTACTATCAACTTTGTCTATGATAGCATCATTGTAAATGAAGTATCTTTTAAAATTACTATCATTTGTATATATATTAATATCTTTTGTAGTTAAATTACTTATAACTAAATTTTTAAATAACGAAACCTCTCCACTTTTAAAATCGAATATTCTACTCAAAGCCTTAGAGAGTACTTCTTTAAAAGAAATTTCTCCTTCAGATAACTTTTCATCAAAATTATCTGAATTAATAATACCCACATCTGTAACTTCAATTCCACCAGTGAACGAAAACATATCCTTTAAGGAACTAAAATTCATAGTTACAACATGTTCAACTTTTTCATCTAATCCTTCAGTTAATACTGATTCTATTAATTCAGTAAAAATCTCATCGTCATTCATTAACGTCAAATCTTTGAATTTTAAACCATCTTCAGGATATAACATTTTCAAATCATCTCTAACGAATTTATTTTGCTCATCAGACAAATTAATATCTATCCCATTGACATCAAAAACTTCAATATCTACAACCTTTCCCTTATTAACAGTAAAAACTGAAGCAGCTACAATCTCCCCCCCCTTAGTATTCATTTTATTTTCATTAAGCAATAAGAATCCATATGTTTCAGGGTTCTCAACAGCTAAAATATCGGGAATAATAACAGAATCAACTTCAAAAGATTCTAAATTTAGCTTTATACTCTCAATATTATCATAGAATTCTTTCAAATAAGAACCAACAAATTGCATTTCAAAATCAGAATCATCAAAAATATTTAAAGAATTATCTATCAAAGTTTCCCCTCTATTTAAATCATCCTCTAAATTAATTAAGCTATCTAAGTCGTAAGTATTATTATCAGATATCTCTAAATTTCCATTGCTATCTACACTTATATTTGACTTATAAGAATTTAGATACTCTTCAATTGGAAGGAAAGAACTAACAATAATATCAGCTCCTTTAACAGTATTTTTTGCCTTAATAATTTTATTCTGGAAACTATCAATATAATCACCAATACCAAACACATCTAAATATGATAATTTACCAATATTCTCATATACACTATCTAAAGATTTCCAAGTCCTATTAAGATCATAACTAGCATCAGAACAATTTTTCTCCTGTAATGACTTATTAGCCGATTTCACACGAATACTTGCTACTCCACCATAATAAATTATTCTAGAAAACGGTACTACAAAGAAAAGATAAAGTAATAAAAACACTATTACGATAAAAATATATAAGCTAAACTTTAATGGTGTCATAGATTTAACAGAGTCTTTAATATTGCCAATAAAATCAATTATCTTCCAACTGACAACTCTCAATTTAGAACGTTTAGGAATTTTCTGTTCCTTACGGTCACTTAGATTCACCCTGCTTTTTTCTTTTGAAGCTTCAGCATCACTAAGGACATTTTTATTATAAGAATTATAACGCACATTATCTAAAACAGAACTTGGCTCCTTCTCTTCCTTTACTTCAAAAAAGAAATTTATTAACAAGTCTTTGATAGATTTTCGTTTTTTACTCTTTGAATCTTTGATATCCTTTGGCTTATCTTTTTTGTCCTTTTTAATTTTACTTTTTCTTTTTCCATATACTTTATATGCATAATCTATAGTATTTGCCAAAGCTCTTTCGAACGATATTTTAGGTTTCCAGCCAATAGTTTTTAAATTCTTATCCGGCTTATATATATTTACCTCTCCTTTACTTTTTTTATCAAGAAATTTTATTCCATCAGCTCTTGGTTCTAAATCAAGTATCTTATAAGCTAAATTCAATACTGTTATATCTCTCGGAATTACTAAAGAATAGATATTTCCTGAAGTCTTTTCAGTAAAAAGAGCTTTTATAAGACCATAAGCAGCATCTAAAACATGTATAAAATATAAATGTTCTAAGCCATCACCAGCAACCTCAATCTTCTTCCCAGATATAGAATCCTTTATATACTTCACAAGTAAAGTATCCCTATTTAAATCAGTACCCTTTCCCATAATTTCCCCAACACGAATAATTCTAGCATCTAATCCGCCCCTCTTATAATATTCCCAAGTTAAATTCTCGGTATACCTTTGGACCTCTAAAACTGTATAACTTAAATTCTCTTCATCTAGATCAAAATCAGATAGAACATCACTCTTATCTTGTAAATCTCTATGTAACTTAATTGACGATGTTAGGAGAAATTTACTGGATTTATCTACACCTAATTCTAGCAATTTATCAAGAGTGTTAGATTCCTCAAGAAACTCACTTGTTGATATCTTCTCGTTAGGATCAAATGCCTCATGATTTAGATAAAATATATAATCAAGCCTTTCAATCGATTCAACTAATGACTCTGTTCCTGATACATCAACAAAATTAAACTTCTCTTTATTTAATAAGGAACTTACTAATTTCCTTTTCTTCTGCGTATATTCATCAATCAGAATAACAAACGAACCTTGCTCTATTAGTATATTAGCAAGTTCAACTCCTAAATTACTTGCACCTTTAAATATTAAACTGACAGGAATATTTTTGTGTTTCGACAATCTCTCTAAAATTGGCATAAATATTACAGTAAAATTAAATTGGTATTTTATACAAATTTACTTCAAGAAATAAATCATATCCTCCTAGTTTCAATCTTGCTTCCTCTTCTTCAGGTAAGATCTGAAATTCTAAATCTTGATAACCATAACCTGAAACTCTATATGAATGTCTACTATCTAAACTTAACTCTAAATCACTAATTGGTGCTTCCATATTATCACCATCATTCTCCTGTAGCGAACAATCTTCTGGTTCACATCTAATATTTAAATAAGCATAATCTTCATCACCTACCATTTTTTTAGCATATAGTATCCAGCCGGAAGAAGAATCATATGTCGGACCTATTTCCCAACTTATTACTGTTTCAAATCCTTTTTCAAACAATATTACTCTTTTAAATCCCGGATAAAACTCTCCTTCACTTTCCTCCCTAATCAATTTTACACTGTGTTCCCCTACTTCAATTGGAAATACTTCTAAAAAGGAATCTTGAGCTCTTACAATACCCTTAGATTCATCATCTAAATACACTTCCATATCACCTCCAAGAGAATAAATTTTTAGTGAGGCATAACTCTCCCCAATTCCAAGTATATTATCCCTTATTACATATAAATTTTCCCAAGGTATAAATATAGCTGCAAAAACAGCTAATATAATCGCCAAAATGATTAAAACAATCTTTTTCATGGACTTGAGCAGTCTGTAAGTATCAATTAAGTTATAACTATTATACAGTATATTTAAAAATCTACAAAAAGAAAAGGTACTAATTCTTTAAATTATGAATACACAAATGAAATAATCCCTCTAAAAAAGGGGACAAATTTACCTTTTTGAAAACTGTTCTTTCTTTCGTGCCTTCTTTAACCCAGGTTTCTTCCTTTCCTTTACTCTAGAATCAACAGTAAGAAGTTTTTCTTGCTTTAAAACTTTTTTCAAGTCTTCATTATATTTTACGAGTGCTCTTGCCAGTGCTAATTTTAAAGCATCTAATTGTCCTGATCTACCACCACTGTATATTTTAGCAGTAAAATAAAATTTCCCGACAGTTTCTGATACTTTAAATGGTAAATTTAGTATTTTTTTATCTCTAGGCTTATTATAAATCTTTTCAACATCTTTGCCATTAATCTTATCATCCCCTTTTCCTTCGTAAAGCCTGACAGTTGCTATAGCTGTTTTCCTTCGTCCCATAGCATAGATATATTTTTTAGTCTTTTTCACTTTTCTTCTTCTTGTTTTTGTAGATTTTTTTGAACTACTTTTTTTCTTTGCCATCTTTTTTTATCTTAATTAATTTAGGCTTGCATGATTTCTGTTTATAATCACAACCAGAATAAATATATAATTTTTTAATCATACTCTTACTTAATTTGGTCTTTGGCATCATTCCTACTATAGCTTTCTTTATCACTTCATTTGGTTTTCTTTTCATCATTTCTCCCAATGTCATTTTCTTTAAACCTCCTGGGTAACCTGAGTGTCTCCAATATATCTTCCTTTCAGCTCTTTTTGGAAAATAATCAATATCCTTTGAGTTAATAACAATTACATAATCTCCACAATCAACATTAGAAGTATAATAAACTTTATTCTTCCCCTGTAATAATTTAGATACAAAAGAGGCTAATTTACCAAGCCTTACCCCTGTTGCATCAATTAAATACCATGTTCTTTTTACATTTTTTGGTTTAACTATAGACGTTTTCATCATTATTTTTTTATTTATAGTCCAGATCTACTTTTAACTTTAATATCATCAAGATGCTTATCAACTTGATCCTTTTTTTGTTTTATATTACCGATATCCTTTGGTCCTTTAAATTTATTTCTAAGTGTCTTAACCTTATCTAATATATTTTGTTTTTCTTTCTTTTGCTTTCTAATAGCCTTATCTTTCTTGCCCGACGTTTTCTTCTTACTTGCCTTCTTTGTTTTCTTTTTAGTTTTTCTAATTGGTTCAGATCCAACTAATATCAATTTAGACATTTTCGAATTATCCCCTTTTCGATTACCTATATGTACTATAGACACATATCCGCCTATCCTATCATTATATCTATCAACTAGAACCTTTATCACTTTGCTTGCTGCCAGTTTATCTCCTAATAATTTTTCCACCTCCTTCTTTGCATGAAGTCCACCTTTTTTCCCAAAAGAAATCACCTTATCTGTAAAAGATTTGCATATTTTAGCTTTCGCTCTTGTTGTAACAATATATTCACTTAATATAAGAGATGAGGCCATATTAGATACCATAGCCTTCCTGTGAGATTTATCTCTTCCTAATTTATTTATCTTTTTCTGATGTCTCATAAAAATTATTTTAGTCTACTTTTAATTTATAACTTTTCATAATATCAACAAGTTCATTTACACTCCTTTTCCCTAGACCTCTTATTTCCATCATTTCTTCTGATGTTTTCTCCTCTAATTCAGTAAGATTCTTAAAACCAGCTTTTATTAAACTATTAGTAAGTCTAGCTGATAAATTTAATTTATCTATATCTAAATCTGAACTTGAGTCCTTTTCCCCTTTTTCTTCTTTCTCTTCCTTTTTTTCTTTTCTTTTTTCCTCTTTTCCCTCTACCACTTTTACTAATCTCTCAGTTATCTTATTATATATCTCACAAGCTTCTTCAACAGCATCTTTTGGAGAAATAATTCCATTAGTATAAACTTTAATGTTAATTTTATCCAAATCAATCTTTTTTCCTACTCGCGCTTTTGTAACTTTTACCACCACTCTCTTAACAGGTGAAAAATCAGCATCAAGAGGTATTATACCTATCTGGCTTCTCTTTTTCTCATCACTTAAAGAATAGCCTTTGCCTTTTTCAACCACCATTTTAATATTTAACTTAGCATTACTCTTCGTTAATTCAGTAATTTCGACATCTGGATTTGCTATCTCCACATCAGAAGTTAGTTCAATATCCTTAGCTTTTACAACCTTCTTACCTTTGATATTTAATTCGATAGTCTGTGGTTCGTCACTATAGCATTTTAAAGATAATTTTTTTAACTTTAGAATTATTGTTAAGACATCATCTACTACCCCATCTATAGTTGAGTATTCATGCTTAATTCCTGCAACTTCAACACTTGTTATAGCCGCACCTTCTATACTAGATAATAACATTCTCCTCAATGCATTAGCTATTGTAACTCCATATCCATTAGGCAATGGACCTATTTGATAACTACCAAATTTCTTTTTTTCTTTAATAACTTTAAACTTAAACTTATCTATTGAGAGCATAATGTATTTTTATAAAATCTTAAATTACTAAAAATTATATAATTTACCTTGAATAATACTCAATAATCAACTGTTCATTGATTCCTTTATCTATCATATCCCTGCTTGGCTCCATAACAACTTTTCCTCCGCTCTCTAACTTATTTAACCATTTTTTTACATTATTTTTCTTTGCTTGTTCTTGAAATATTTTTATAAATTCCTTCTTCTTTGTACTTGGTCTTACCCTTATTTCATCTCCAACCTTAACTATATATGATGGTATATCAACTTTTTCTCCATTTACCTTTATATGCCCATGGTTTACAAGCTGTCTTGCTGCGTTCCTTGTCGGTGTTAAAGCTAATCTATATACAACATTATCTAACCTCATTTCTAGTAACTGTAATAATCTTACACCTGCATTTCCCTTCGTTTCCTCAGCCATTCTAATAAATCTTCTAAATTGTCTTTCTAATAATCCATATATCCTCTTGACCTTCTGTTTTTCACGAAATCGAATAGCATAAGCCGATGGCCTAGAAGTACTTACTGGATGTTCACCAGGTAAAGTAGGCCTTCTTTTCCAGTTATCATTATCAAATAGAGAATATCTTTCTCTTCTACATCTTTTCCATTTTGGTTTTAAGTCTCTAGCCATTTATTTAATATATATAAATTAACTACCTCTTGGTTTCTTCCTTGGTCTACAACCATTATGAGGAATAGGTGTTTTATCCTTTAATGACGTAATAACTAAACCAGCAGTTCTTAATCCCTTTACTGCAGATCTTCTTCCCATTCCGACACCTTTAATTATCACACTTGCTTCTTTTACACCATATCTCGATGCTTTATTATACGCATCATAAGAAGCCTTTGTAGCTGCAAAAGCGGTACCTTTCTTTGATCCTCTAAATCCGGCACAACCACTACTGCTCCATGCAAAAACATTACCCGAATAATCAGAAAAAGAAATAATAGTATTATTGTAACTACAACTTACATAGACCTTTGCCTTAGGCACATCTTTTTTCTTCCTTTTCTTCGGTTTCTTATCTTCCTTAGATTTCATTCTCTTCTTATCATTCTTTTTTTTATCTTCAACTTTATCTTTTATTCTTTTTTTCCCCATAATTTAATAAATTAATAATAATTTTATGTCTTTTCTAATTTCCTCTGCAAACCACCAACAGCAATATTTTTTCCTTTCCTTGTTACTGCATTAGTTCTAGTACGTTGTCCCCTTACAGGTAAACCAAGCTTATGTCTTATACCTCTATAACAACGTATATCTTTTAATCTCTTAATATTTCTAAAAATTATTTGTTTCAACTCACCCTCAACTTCATATCCTTCTTCAATTATTGAATTTAATAAACTAATATCTTTCTGACTCAAATCTTTCGTTCTTTTATCAACATTAATCTTTGCCTTACTTAAAATTTCTTGTGAAATTTTAAGACCTATTCCATGAATATGGGTCAACGCTATCTCTATTCTTTTTTCTAGTGGGATATCAACCCCTGCAACTCTCGCTCTTGATAAAGCCATAATTTAATTTAAAAATCATTATAAATAAATTAATTAACCTTGTCTTTGTTTATGTTTAGGATTTTTTTTACAATAAATATAGACCCGTCCCTTCCGTCTTACAATATAACAATGTTCACATCTTTTTTTTACGCTACTTTTTACTTTCATGATTACTAATATCTATATATAATCCTCCCTTTATTTAAGTCATAAAGAGGGATTTCAACTTTAACCTTATCCCCAACATTCAATTTTATATAATTCATTCTCATCTTTCCTGATAATTGACCTATTATTTCGTGTTCCTTTTCTTTTAAACTTACAATAACTCTAAATTTAGTACCCGGCATATTTTCGCTTACAACACCATCGACTTCAATTTTCTTTTTTGGATCAATAATTTTAGCCATATTTTTAATTTAATTTATCATATAATACCTGAAATTAATTATAGCAAAGCTAATAACTAGATACAAGCAAATTAGGTAATATTCTGATATTTATGCAGTATCAGATAACTCCTAATATAATAAATCTAATATCTATTTTGTCAATACTTCTGCTTTATTTTTATTAATAGCTATCGAATTTTCAAAAAGAGCAGACAGTTTACCATCATCTGTCTTTGTAGTCCAACCATCATCTAAAAACTTAATTCCTTCATCTCCTTCGTTAATAATACACTCTATAGCTATAGTCATTCCTTCTTTTAATTCTAAACCTTCCCCTCTATTGCCAAATCCCGGTATCTGAGGATCTTCATGCAGATTCCTACCAACTCCATGTCCAACCATCTGTTTTACAACACTAAAACCAGCTAATTCTGCGATTGATTGTATAGTAAAACCTATATCTCCTATTTTATTTCCAGCTGTAGCTTTCTCTACAGCCGTATCCAAACAATTCTTTGTTGTATTTATCAATCTTTGAGCATTCTCTGGGATATCTCCGATCCCCACTGTCACAGCATGATCAGAATAAAAATCTTTATAAATAATTCCCATATCTATGCTAATAATATCGCCTTCATTCAATATTTCATCTTTTGAAGGAATCCCATGTACAACTGTATCATTTACCCCGAAACAAGCTGTCGCAGGATAATCCATATATCCAAGAAAAGCAGGCTTAACTTTATTCTTCTTACAAAGATCATTTGCGATTTTATCTAATCCCAAAGTCGAATTCCCAACCTTAGCATTACTAACAATTTCCCTCATTATATCAGCAAGCATCCTACCGCCCTCTCTCATTATCTCCACATCTTCTTTTGTCTTAATAATTATCCCCATGTATAAAATCAAACAAGATAAATTACAACTGTAAAATATTACATATTCCCCTATGAATATCTTCTATTTCTCCACTACCATCAACAATTTCCAAAATATCTTTTTTCCGATAATAAACTTTTACTGCATCAATATTATCATAATATTCAAAAATGCGAGTCTTTATATCTTCTATATTATCATCAGAACGTTTCCCTCCTTTATCCTTAGGCTTTTCATATCTCTTTAGTAATCTTTTTATAGCCTCATCTTTGGTAATCTCTATAGAAAAAACATAATCTATTCTATCGCTTCTTCCAGACAAATAATCATCTAACATAACTGCTTCTTCTACTCTTCTTGGAGCACCATCAAGAATAAATCCATCCTTACAATCATCTTCAGCCAATCTGAATCTTGTCAGTGCTTTCATCAATTTAGCTGGTACCAACTTACCTTCTTCTAAATATTTAGTTGCTTCAATACCAAGAACTGTCTTAGCATCCCTTGCATTCCTCAAAACTTCTCCCATCGATATAGCAGGTACCCCTATCTTCTTTGCTAACAACTTAGATTGAGTTGTTTTACCTGAACCTGCGATACCAACTATTACTATTATCATAACTAAATACAACTATTTATATTTTGAATAACTCCTTGAAACTACCATAGATTTAATCTTCCGAATAGTATCTAGTATTACCCCTACAACAATTAATATACTTGTACCTCCAATCCCTGAAAGAATTGCTAACTGAATGCCTCTTTTTACTAATGAAGGTATCAACGCTATTGTTGCCAAGAAAACTGAACCTATAACTGTAAGCTTTATCATTATATTAGTAATGTAATTTGCAGTAGATTCACCAGGACGTATCCCTGGAATAAAACCTCCAGCTTTCTTCAAATTCTCCGCCTGCTCTGAAGGGTTTAAAACAATAAAAGTATAGAAAAAAGTAAATGCAACAATAAGAACAAAATGTAAAAGATTATAAAGCCATAAGTATTCATTTGAATATAAAATATTTACTTTCTCACTAACTCTGTAAAAAATTGAAGAAGAATCTGAAGCACTTGTAAAAAATTGAATTATTATTTGAGGAAAAGTCAAAAAAGATGCCGCAAAAATCACCGGCATAACACCTGCTTGATTAATTTTTAGAGGTAAATATGAGCTCTGCCCTCCCTGCATCTTACTCCCCCTTACTCTTCTTGCATATTGTATTGGTACTTTCCTTATTGCTTCAGTAACGAAAACAATACCTGCTATCATAATTAAAGCTCCAATTACTATACTTACAACGAGTATTTTATCATATGCAACAATTTCTAAATCTCTCTTCATCAAACCAGGCAAAGATGCTAATATACCTGCAAATATTATTATAGATGAACCATTTCCTATTCCTTCTTCTGATATTAGCTCACTAATCCACATGAGTAATATTGTTCCAGCAGTTAAACTAACAACCATCGTAGCTATCTCTAAAATCGAAGGATCTCCTATTAAATCAGGAAATTGATTTTTTAAAATAGTATATATAACAAGAGCCTGTAAAATTGATAAAGGTATCGTTAAATACCTAGGATACTGATTTATAACCTGTCTCCCTCTCTCCCCTTCCTTAGAAAGCTCTTCTAACTTGGGTATTACACTAGTTAATAATTGAATAGCTACAGAAGCATTAATATATGATGCTAATCCAATAGCTACAACTGAGGGATTATCTAACCTCCCACCTGTGACTAGTGTAAAAATGTTACCAAATGGACTGTCTCCAAAAAATTCCTTAAAAGCCTGTCCATTAATGCCAGGTAATGGAATAGCTGCTAATAATCTAAAAATAAAAAGCATAAAGGAAGTAAAAAGTATCTTCCTTCTTATTTCAGGATTCTTAAATATCTGGCTTAATTGTTGGAAATGTTTCTTGATCAAATACAAAAGTTTAATAATAAATATTCTTATTTCTAACTTACCTTTCCACCAGCTCTCTCAATTTTCTTTCTAGCACTGTCAGATACTTTGATATCTTGAATATAAAGTTTTCTTGTAATCTTGCCCTTACCTAATACCTTTACTTCTGTATCACTGTTTTTTATTATTTTCTTCTTAACTAAAGTTCTAACACTTACATAATCTCCGTTTTTATAATTCTCATTGAGTTTATCTAAATTTACTATTTCCTTATTTATCTTATTCTTAAAATATCCTCTTTTTGCCGATCTTTTACCGATTCCCCTTAATTTTGGTATTGATTTAATCTTAGTCTCTCGTATCCAGCCCCTAAGCTTTTTGAAACCACTTCGGCTGCTCTGCCCTTTCTGCCCAAAACCCACAGTATGCCCACCTTTTCCTGAACCATAACCCCGACCTCTTCTTTTACTTTTTTTACCTGTTGTTTTCTTCAAATTGTTTAATTTCATTACTTTAAATTACTCAGATTTTAATTTCTTTAATGCTTTAAATGTAGCATATACATTAGAAATAGCATTGTTTGTTCTTATCTCCTTAGTTAAAATATCCTTTATACCAGCAATTTCAACAACAGCACGAATTGTGTCTCCAGCAATTACACCGGTTCCAGGAGAAGCTGGTTTTAAAAATATCTTTGCTGCTTTATACTTACAAGTAATTTCATGTGGTATTGTTCTTCCTTTTAAAGGAACCTCAATCATATTCTTTTTTGCCTTACTAATCGCCTTATTTTGAGCATCTCTAACATCTTTACCTTTAGCCAAACCAATTCCCACCTTACCTTTCTTATCCCCAACAACAACCATGATACTCATTCTTAACCTTTTTCCACCAGCTTTTACCTTTGCAACCCTTCTAATAGAAACTATCCGTGTCTCATACTCTCTCTTCTTTTTACTCCGTTCTCTCTTCCTCTCAAATCTCCTATCTTTAATACCAGCCTTTCTAATTGCTCTCTTTCTACGTGTCTGGATATTTGAACTTTTCTTTTTATTCTTTTCTTCCTTCTTTGTTTTATCTTGCTTTGTTACCTTTTTAACTGGTTTATCTTTTTTCTTGGATATCAATTTTTTTTCCTTCTTATCTTCTTCTTTTTTCAACTTATCCTTTTTTACTTTAGACATTACTTTTGATAAATAAAATTTAAATATTACTTATTAAAACTCTATACCTATCTTCCTCACCTCTTCTGCTAATGCTTTTAACCTACCATGATATTTATAGCCACTTCTATCAAAAACAACCTTTAGTATTTTTTCTTTCTTTAATTTACCACCTAATTTTCTACCAACTTCCTTTGCAATCTCTGTTTTTGTACCTGACTTCTTTGATAAATTTAAATCGCCCATACTCGCAATTGTATCACCATCTACATCATTAACCACTTGAGCATAAATATGTTTATTAGATCTAAAAACGCTCAATCTTGGTCTATCTTTATTACCAAATATTTTCTTCCTAATTCTTTTTTTCCTTTTTATTCTATAATTCTTAGTACCCACTTTTTATCCGATTAAAATATATAATATTCTATTCAGCCACACCTTCAGCTGCCTTTGCAGCCTTACCTGCTTTCCTTCTAATGTATTCTCCTTTGTATCTGATTCCTTTCCCCTTGTATGGCTCGGGTTTTGCAACAGACCTAATATCTGCAGCTATCTGACCAACTAATTGCTTATCTATACCTTTAATCTTTATATTAACCTTATCATTAACCTTATAAGTAATACCTTCAACTGGATCAAAAATGTAAGGATGAGTAGCACCTGCTAATACCTCTAAATTTTTACCTTTAATTTCAGCTCTATACCCTATACCCACCATTTCTAAATCTTTCTCATATCCCTTTGTAACTCCCCTTATCATATTAAAAACCAAGGTCCTATATAAACCATGTAAAGATTTCGCAGACTTAGAATCATTAAGCCTCTTAAAAACTACTTGTCCATCTTTAACACTACATTTTATATCACATCTAAAATTCTCGTTTAGCGCCCCAAGTTGACCTTTTACAATCACTTTTTGACCACCTAATTTTCCTTTATCTTCAACCTTAACTTCTACTCCATCTGGAATATCAATAGGTCTCTTACCAATTTTTGACATATAATTAAATTTTTAAAATTTATAAATACATTCTCTTATCTCTACCATAAACTACACAACAATTCACCTCCAACTTTTTCTTTAACAGCATCCTTTCCAGTCATAATACCCTTAGGTGTTGTTAATATTACTATCCCTAAGCCATTCAAAACCTCGGGAATATCTCTGAACCCAGAATAAATCCTAACACCGGGCTTAGATATTCTTTTAATTTCAGTAACCGCTGGCTTATTCTTTTTATATTTTAAAACAACTTTTAGTTCCTTCCTTTTTTTCTCATCCTCATCATTCTTAAAACTCTCAATATATTTTTCATCCTTAAGTATTTTAGCAATACCCGTAAGGATTCCAGAAGAAGGTAGTATAATTTCTTTTTTCCCTCTTATATAAGCATTTCTTATTCTTGTTATAAAATCTCCAATTGTATCATTAACCATAATATATTTATTATTATTTAAATTTTATTTACTACCAGCTTGATTTTACAACTCCTGGCAACTCTCCTTTATTAGCTAACTTTCTAAAACATATCCTGCACATTTTAAAATATCTAAAATAACCCCTCCTTCTACCGCATATCTGACATCTATTATATACTCTTGTAGAGTATTTCGATTTCTTTTTTAATTCTTTGGCTTTTACAACTTGCGATTTTTTTGCCATATTCCTTAAATAAACTTATCTAATTTAAAATATTATTTTTCTACTCTACGACTTTCAATTCCTTTCCCTTCTGCAGCTCTTTTAGCTTTAATCTTAGCTATTTGTTTTCTTTCCTTCTTTACGGATTCTCTCATTTTCTCCAACATTCTCGCATCCTCTTCCTTTGAAAAAGGCATCCCTAATTTTTTCAATAACATTAAACCCATATTATCGTCTTCTGCAGTAGTAACTATAGTGACTTGTAAACTTCTTATCTTATCGATTTTATTAGGATCGATCTCCAAAAATATAGTATGATCCTTTATCCCTAACGAATAATTCCCTCTTCCATCAAATGACCTTCTTGAGACACCTCTAAAATCTTTAACCCTTGGAAGTACTATAGCAACTAATTTCTCAAAAAAGTCCCACATCCTATCACGTCTAAGTGTTACTTTCAATCCAATATCCATTCCTGCTCTTATATTAAAATTAGATATTGTTTTTTTTGCTTTAGTAATCAAAGGCTTTTGACTAGTAATCGTAGCTAAATCTTCAGCTACCTTCTTCATAGCTTGAGGGTTATTCACAACTTCACCTAATCCTACATTGACTATAATCTTTTCTAAGTTAGGTATCATATAGACATTAGAAATTTTCATTTCTTTCTTTAATTCTCCTCTTATTTCTTTTATATATTTTTCTTTTAGATTGTTCATTAAAACTTCACTTAACAATAAATATCATATTTATTCAAAAAACCTTTCTACATGATTTACAAATCCTTCTCTTTTTTTTACCTTTGATCTTATATCCAATTCTTGAAGGTTTATTACATAATGGACAAATTACCATCGCCTTTGAGGCATAAATCGGTGCTTCAACCTCAATTATTCCTCCTTCATCTTTCTGATTCCCAGTCTGCTTCTCATGTCTTTTAACAATATTAACTTTTTCGACAATAATTTTTTCCTTATCCTTAAGTACTGATAAAACTTTTCCTATCTTACTTCGATCCTTTCCTGATAATATTTTTACTAAATCTCCTTTTTTTATTTTCACTAATAATTCAAACTAATTAATTTAATTAAATACTATAAAACCTCTGGTGCCAAACTTATAATTTTGCTAAACCCCCTAACTTTCAACTCACGAGCTACACAGCCTAATATTCTACTACCATTAGGAGCCTTTGTTTTTAAATCAATTATAACCCCTGCATTATCATCAAATCTAATATATGTACCGTCTTTTCTTCTCAGTTCTTTCCTAGTCCTTACCACAACAACATGAACCTTTTCATGTTCACTTATCTCCGACTTAGGTAATGCCTTTTTCACAGTTGCACTTACAATATCACCAATTCTACCAAATTTTTGGTGTCCTCCCCCTTTTACATTACCTCTTACAGATATAACTTTTACCTCTTTTACTCCAGTATTATCTGTAATTTTTAGTCTACTCTGAGATTGAATCACCCTCTTTAAATAATAATTTAACTCTTTTTACTTTTTTCTTTTAAAACATTTATAACTCTCCAAGTTTTATCCTTTGATATAGGTTTACACTGCTCGATTTCAACTATATCACCAATAGATAAATCCCTTTCTGTATGAGCTTTGTGTTTCTTAGAACTCCTAACAATCTTATGATATAAAGGATGTGCCCTTTTATTTACACATTCCACAACTACAGTCTTATCCATTCTATTACTTACCACTTCTGCTCTTAAAACTTTTCTCTTTGATTTATTTTTTACTTTTTTTCTTTTTTGCTTTTTTGCTTTTGGCATTTTTTTTCTTTTTACTTAATTTATCTTTTTTTCTTCTTACTTTCAATTCAGTTTTTTTACCTTTCTTTCCTTTAGTCTCCCTACCCTTATTCTCATCACCCTTTTCTTTTATTATTGTTTTTATCTGTGCAATCTTTCTTCTCTCATATTTTAACTTTGCATAATCTTTTTCTTCTCCAACTCTTACATTAAAATTATCCTCATATAATTCTTCTTGCAATTCCTGCAATTTTTTATCTAACTCTTTAATTTTCATTTTTCTATACTTTTTTAACTTCATTTTTTTCTTATAATAAATTTTGTCCTTACTGACAATTTATGTCCTGCTCTTCTAAACGCTTCTCTAGCTATATCTTCACTAACTCCTCCTAATTCAAAAACAATTCTCCCAGGTTTTACTACAGCTACATATCCAACTATATCACCTTTTCCACCTCCCATTTTAACCTCAGCTGGCTTAGAAGTATAAGATTTATCAGGGAATACCCTAATCCACAATTTACCCTTTCTTTTAGTATAATGAACTATAGATTTTCTTGCAGCTTCAATCTGTCTATCAGTAACCCATCCACGTGTACTTGCTTTTAAACCATAATCACCAACAGTAATCTTATTTGCTCTATAAGATTTACCTCTCATTTTCCCTCTAAATTTTTTTCTATATTTTTCCTTTTTTGGCTGTAACATTATTCTTCTTTATTAACAGATTCTTTTTCACCTTTATAAACCCAAACTTTAACACCCTGTTTACCAGCATTAGGCACTTGTGCCTCGGCTGATGCATAATTTATATCGGCATCTAATGTCTGTAATGGTATAGTACCGGCTTCTGTCTTTTCTATTCTTGATATTTCAGCACCCTTAATTCTACCTGAAACCCAAATTCTCACACCTTTAACTTTCTGTGATACCATTGCATTCTCAAGCTCCTTAGACATTATATATTTGGGTACAACCCTTCTTTCCAATTGCTCAACTATTCTATCTGCAATTAACTGAGCTGATATCTCAGGATCCTTAACTTCTAAAACTTTAAGTTCAACTTTCGTACCAACTAATTCTGACAACTTTCTCTTTATTTTCTCTATCTGAGAACCACCCCTTCCTATCACAACCCCCGGTCTTGCAACTGATATCTCAATCTCAATTCTGTTAACATATCTTTTAATTTCAGTCTTCTCTATACCAGCAGATTTTAATTCCTTTCTAATTAATTTCCTCATTTTATAGTCATTATAAACAGTATCGCCATACTGATCCTTCGGCATATACCACATAGACTTCCAAGATTTATTTAATCCTAATCTAAAACCTGTTGGATTTACTTTTTGTCCCATATTTTAATTAATTTAAATTATTTACTTTAGTAAATTTTCCTTTTCAACTAATCCTATTATTATATGACAATTTCTTTTTAATATCTTCTTATATCTTCCCCTAGATCCGGCTCTTCCTCTTTTATAAGTAGGAGCCTTATCTACAAAAGCTTCCTTTATATACAAATCATCCTCATCCATCTCGAAATTATTCTCCGCATTTGCAATAGCTGACTCAATAGTTTTTCTTATAGGGAGAGCTGCTCTCTTTCTTACAAATTTTAACTCAGCAACTGCATCAGTTGCTTTTTTCCCTCTAACTAAATCTATTACTAACCTAGCTTTTCTAGGTGACATATTAATATTTTTTGCTTTAGCAAAAATAATATCCCTTTTCTCCCTATCTCTAGTAAACTTCTTATCATCTGCTTTATTGACTACTTTTTCTACTTTCTTATTAGCTTTCTTCACCTTTTTATTGGATTTTTCCTTTGCAACTTTATTATTTCTCTTTTTCTTTTCTGCCATTTTAAAAATTACTTATTTAAATAACAATCTACTCCTTTTCTGTCCTTCCAACCGAACCTGTAGCTTTTGCAATTTTACCTTTCTTACTATGACCAGTAAATTTCCTAGTTGCAGCAAATTCACCAACTTTATGCCCAACCATAGATTCAGTAACATAAACTGGCATAAAATTACGCCCATTATATACTTCTAAAGTAATTCCAACCATCTCAGGCGATATAGATGAGTCTCTCGCCCAAGTTCTTATCGGCTTTTTTAACCCTTTTTCTTTCGATTTTAAGACCTTAGATAATAATTTCTCATCAACATAAGGTCCTTTTTTACTTGATCTAGACATTTATTTAATTAAAATTACATTTAAATTATTATTTTTTACTCTTCTTTCCCCTCTTTGACTTCCTCCTCCTAATAATATATTTATCAGTTCTTTTATTCTTCCTAGTTCTCACACCTGCCCTATTACCATATATATCTTTCTTTTGTCCACCCACTCTATGCTTTGCTTCTCCTCCACCATGAGGATGTTCATGTGCACCCATCACTTGACCTCTAACTGTAGGTCTAATTCCCTTATGTCTTTTTCTCCCAGCTTTTCCCAACTTTACATTAGAATGATCTATATTTCCAATTTCTCCAATCGTTGCAAAACACTCTTCTCTAACCAATCTTATCTCCCCACTTGGCATCTTTAATTGTACATATTCCTTATCACCTCCCATAACCATAGCAGAACACCCAGCAGATCTACATATCTGTCCGCCAGAGTTCTTATAAATCTCAACATTATGAACCTTCGTTCCACTTAATATATTCTTCAACATCATAGCATTGCCAACTTTTTGCGGAACCTTTTCACCTGAAAAAACATTCATACCGATTTTTAAACCTGATGGAGCTAGAATATATCTTTGCTCCCCATCTTTGTATTTCAAAAGAGCAATATTCGCGGATCTATTAGGATCGTATTCAATACTCTCAACAACTGCACTAATATCTCTTTTATCTCTCTTAAAATCAATTTTCCGATACAACCTTTTTGCTCTACCTCCTTTATGTCTAACAGATATCTTACCTTTTGATCTTCCTGCTTTATATTTAACCGTTCTTACAAGCTTTTTCTTCGGCTTCTTTTTCTTAGATAATTCTCTATTATCTAAAAGGACAGTATGTCGTAAACTCGGTGTTTTTGGTTTATATTTTTTCAATGCCATGTTTATTTCACCTTAAACAAATCAATTGTATCAGAACTTTTAAGAGTAACAATAGCTTTCTTTTTGTCTTTTCTTCTCCCTTCAATCCTTTTGCGTCCCCATACAACCTTCTTTCCAATTAAATTAACAATTCGTACTTTAAGAACTGTTACTTTAAATTTATCTTCAACAGCCTTTTTAACCTCAATTTTATTCGTATTCCTACTAACTTCAAAAGTATATTGGTTCATTTCATCAACAGCCTTTAGACTTTTTTCTGTAACTACTGGTTTTATTAAAATTTCAGATTTAACTCTTTTTTTCATTATAATTATTAAATTATTATATCTTTATTTTCTTTTTTATATGCTCAACACTCTTCTCGCCTATACCTCTAATCTTTCTACCCGAATTGATAAAACTTCTTAATTCATCTCTTGTTTTTATACCCTCTTTCTTTAGTACGTTTTCAACCCTAGCCGGTAATTTCAATTCCTTAATGTCCTTATTCTCTTTACCTCTTTCCGTTTTCTTTTTTTCACTCTTTTTAGCACTAGACCTACTACTCACTCTCTTAATTTTCTTTTTATCCTCCTTATCTTTATCTGACGCTTTCCCCAAACCCCAAAATTTACTTATATCCTCTAAAACATCCTCAATAATTACCAAACAATCGTTGTTTAACAAATTATAAACATTTACTTCATTAATATTAATTGTATCTATATCCTTTAAATTCCGGCTTCCTAAATACAGATTTCTATTCTTACCTTTTTGTATATAAAGAACTTTCTTCTCCACCGTCAATTTATCAGTCAATTTAATAACTTGTTTAGTCATTCTCTTATTTTCTAAATCAATTTTTTCTATAATAATAATTTTTTTCCTACCAGCAAAATCACTAAAAGCACTCCTAATTGCTGCCTTCTTCATTCCCTTTGACAATTTTCTTTTATAATTTCTTTCCTTCCTTGGACCGAATGTAACCCCACCACCTTTCCAAATCGGACTTCTTATTGAACCATGTCGTGCTCTTCCTGTCCCTTTCTGAGCCCACGGTTTTTTTCCACCTCCTCTTACTTCAGCTCTTGTCTTTGTATGTGCGGTACTCTTCCTTTGGTTACCAAGATAAATTCTCACTGCTAGACTAACTAAATAAGGATTCACCTTCGCCCCAAAAACAGAGTCGTCTAATTTAACCTTCTTCTTCAACTTTCTTCCAGTTTTACTATATAGATTTAAATCCATGAATAATTCTATCAAAATCTAATTTATTATATTCTTGTACATATTCATTTAAATCCTGTTCAAGTGTCTCAAGATTATTCTGAAGATCATTTGAATAAACTATATAATCTTCAACTTTCTCATCAAAAACATCTCTATCTTCCAGATTATTCATTGTTACAATTATCTCATTATAAGAAGTAATTATTCCCTCAGTGCCTTCTAAATAGTTACCAAAACTCTCATTGATTACTTCTCCTTTATAAGGAACTGTGTAATTAACCTTATCATTAGTTATATTATCATAAACATTTCCAATTTCAGTTAGACTTGTTTCTAATTCACTGACATTTTCTCCACTTTCACTATATTCAAAATCATTTAAAGTTCCATTGATTTCTTCTACTTTACTAGATATTTCATTAGCACTATTAGTTACATATAGTATATATTCATTTGATTTATTTATATCAATATTTACTTTTATTAAAACAACTACTAAAACTATAAACAATAAAATAAAAACTATTGTAAATACTTTTTTAGCTAACTTCATACACTATTCCTTATTAATTTAATTTTAATAAATGCATTATTACTCCCTGGTACAGCACCTTTTAAGCATATTAATGAATTCCTACTGTCAACTTTTACTATTTCCACATTTTTAACTGTCTTTGTCTTGTCTCCCATATGCCCTGGCATTTTCTTCCCCTTATATACTCTTCCTGGATCCGTTCCTCCACCTATTGATCCTGGTGCACGTTCCCTATCAGACTGACCGTGAGTTCGAGATCCTCCCTTGAATCGCCACCTTTTTACCACACCCTGAAATCCCTTTCCTTTTGTTATACCAGTAACATTAACTTTATCACCAACTTTAATATTTTTAACACCAACTTTATCTCCTACTTGATACTTTGTAATATCTTCTTCATCACTAACCCTAAATTCAGATACAAATCGAGGAACAAATTTCAATTTTTTATATTTACCTAATTCAGCTTTCTTAGCTTTCTTCTTTTTTCCTTTACCTACGATTACCGCTTTATAACCGTCCCTATTCGTAGTTTTCTTACCAACAATATAAGTATCACTGACGTCTATAACAGTACAAGGTACAACATTATCATTTTTATTGTATATCTGTGTCATCCCTTTTTTTATTCCCACAATACCATTCATATTATTTTATTCTTAATTATAAAAAATGAGGGAACAAGTCCCCCATTTTAAAAAATCGGTAACTTGTCCTTAATTAATTTTAAGAACAGTATTAACCATTTATCTTATTTTTTTATAATATTAACTTTACTTCTCTTAAACAGTAGAACAACGACAAATTTTCCAAAACTACTTTATTTCTATTCCAACACCAGCAGCTAATTGTAAATGTGTTAAAGAATCAATAGTCTTACTATTCGGATCCACAATATCAATCAATCTTTTATGTGTCCTCATTTCAAAATGCTCTTTTGATTTTGCATCGACATGAGGAGATCTATTTACAGTAAAACGTCTCATTCTTGTCGGTAAAGGTATCGGTCCTACTGTCTTTGCCCCAGTCCTTAATGCAGTTTCAATGATTTGTAAAGCTGCATTGTCAACGACTTTTGGGTCGTAACCTTTTATCTTTATTCTAATCTTCTGCATAATTTAAATTAATTAATAAAGAGCTATTAAATTAAAAATTTAGCATAAAAAGTGCCGTCCCTTCATAGAACGACACCTTTACTCAATTACAACTCCAGACTCAATTCCTACTTTACTTAATAATCTTTGTTACTATTCCTGCTCCAACCGTCTTTGAACCTTCCCTAACAGCAAACCTTGACTTTTCTTCTATTGCTATAGGTACCGCTAATTTAACTGTTAAGTTCACATTATCACCCGGCATTACCATTTCAGTATCCTTTGGTAATTCAACTTCACCAGTTACATCAGTTGTTTGGATATAAAACTGAGGTTTATATCCTGTGAAGAATGCTGTATGCCTTCCACCTTCATCCTTCTTTAAAACATATACCTTCGCTTCAAACTCAGTATGAGGTTGAATACTACCAGGTTTTGCTAAAACTTGTCCTCTTTGTATCTCTTCACGTTTCACTCCTCTTAATAAAACACCTACGTTATCACCTGCAATACCTTTATCCATTGATTTATTAAACATTTCAACTCCAGTTACGACAAGCTTCCTGCTTTTATCAGCTAATCCTATTAATGCGACCTCATCATTTACTTTAACTTCGCCTCTTTCAATTTTACCTGTAGCAACTGTTCCTCTTCCTTCAATCGAGAAAACATCCTCAATTGCCATTAAGAATGGCTTATCAACAGGTCTATCAGGAACTGGAATATCTTTGTCAACAGCCTCCATCAATTTCTTGATAGCTTCTAATCCTTCCTCTTCACCCTTCTCTGCTTTTAAAGCATTACCCCTAATTACCGTTACTTTATCTCCATCAAATTCATATTTATTTAATAAATCTCTTACCTCCTCCTCAACTAAATCAATCAGCTCTTCATCCATATCTTCATCAAATATGTTTATAAATACAACAAAGTCCTTAACTCCTACCTGTTTGGCTAAAAGAACATGCTCTTTTGTTTGAGGCATTGGACCATCAGAAGCACTTACACATAAAACTGCTCCATCCATCTGCGCAGCACCAGTTATCATATTCTTAATATAGTCTCTATGTCCAGGACAATCAATAATTGCATAGTGTCTCTTATCAGTTTCTGCTTCAACATGTGCAACAGCAATTGTCATTGATTTCTCCTTGGATTCGGGAGATTTATCTAATTTAGTTTTCCATTCTTCTTTTCTATCTCCACCGTAAACATTTAATACACCTCTTAACATTGTAGTTTTACCGTGATCTACATGACCAAGTGTACCAATATTTGCGTGATCTTTTTTACGATCATATTTTTTTTCATCTGCCATCTTTATTATATTTAAAAAATAATCTAATTTTAATAAAAATTATTAATAATTTTCTCTTTAAGTCATTACATTTTAACAAAAAACATCCTTTCCTACAATATCTTTTTCTAAACTTTTTATAAATTCAGCTAATTACATTCCAACAGAATAATTATTCTATCAAACAATAACCACTAGTGCAATAAAAAAATGAATTACTCTTCTTTATTTCTTCCTAAAACCTCATCTAAAATATTATCCGGAACTTTTTCATAATGACTTGGTTCCATATTTGGAATTGCTTTCCCTTTTGTCATAGACCTTAACTCACTCACCCATCCAAATAATTCAGAAAGTGGCACCTCTGCTTTTATCTCTTGTGATTTTCCTCTATCTTTTATTCCTAATATTTTACCACGTTTCGAACTTATATTCCCAGTTACATCGCCTGCATACTCAGTCGGAACATTTACAAATACACTCATTACTGGTTCTAATAAAATAGGTGTAGCTCGTTTCATACCTTCTCTAAATCCTTTTCCTGCAGCTATCATAAATGCCTCATTTGAAGAATCAACTTCGTGGAAAGAACCATCAAAAACAGTAACTCTCATATCTACTACTGGATATCCGCCAATAACCCCAGTTTGCATCGCCTTCTCAACTCCTTTCTTAATTGATGGAACATACTCACGAGGGATAGATCCTCCCTTAATCTCGTTTTCAAACTCTTCACCTTTACCTCTCTCTAATGGCTCGAGTCTTAAATAACAATGACCATATTGTCCTCTACCTCCTGATTGTCTTATATATTTACCTTCAACTTCAATTGAATTACTAATAGTTTCTTTATAAGAAACTTGGGGCTTTCCTACACCTGCTTCAATACCATATTCTCTTTTCATAATATCCACCTTAATCTCTAAATGTAATTCACCCATTCCTGAAATTACAGTCTGTCCTGTTTCTTCATTTGCATCAATATGGAAAGTTGGATCCTCTTGAGACAACTTATGTAAAATGACCGACATTTTCTCTTGATCAGCCTTAGTCTTTGGCTCAATAGCCATAGATATAACTGGTTCAGGAAAACTAATTGATTCAAGCAAAATCGGCTCCTCGGTGTCACAAATTGTGTGTCCGGTTAATGTATCCTTTAACCCAACTATAGCTGCGATATCACCTGCTCTTACCTCATTAACCTCTTCTCTATGATTAGCATGCATCATAAGAATCCTCCCAACCCTTTCATTTACGCCTCTCATACTATTATATACAGTATCCCCTGTAGATAGCTTGCCCGAATAAACTCTAAAGAAAACAAGTGTCCCTACATGTTGATCTATCATTATTTTAAACACAAGAGCCGCAAAAGGTTCTTCTTCTTTAGGTTCTCTAACAACATCTTCTTCAGTTTTAGGATGTGTTCCTTTCACTGGAGGCAACTCTAAAGGGGAAGGTAAATACCTGCATACACCATCAAGTAGTCTTTGTACACCTCTATTCTTTAAAGAGGCCCCAGCAAATACTGGATAAATTCTATTATGAATAGTCCCTGCTCTAATTGCTTTATACATTTCCTCTTTACTTATCTCTTTTCCTTCTAAGAATTTCTCTGCTATATCGTCATCTATATCCGCAATTTTCTCAATTAGGATCTCACGATATTTCTTTACCTCACCTTTCATTTCATCTGGAATATCCTGTTCTTCATATTTATCTCCCATCTTATCCTTATATACATATACTTTTTGGGTAATTAAATCTATCACACCATTGAATTCACTCTCTCTACCAAAAGGAAGTTGAACTGCAACAGCATCTTCAGATAATTCCTTTATAATACTTTCTAAACTTTTAATGAAATTTCCGCCAATTGCATCAAGCTTATTTATATAGCATAATCTCGGCACCTTATATTTCTCAGCCTGAAACCAGACTTTGCTAGTCTGAGGTTCAACACCCTCCTTACCATCAAATACAACAATACCGCCATCAAGTACTCTTAAAGACCTTTCTACCTCCGCAGTAAAATCAACGTGACCTGGAGTATCAATTATATTCACCCTATGTAAAACATCATCTATTGTCCAGAAACAAGTAGTAGCAGCAGACTGTATAGTAATTCCTCTTTCCTGCTCCTGTTCCATCCAATCCATTTCAGCTTCACCATGATGAACTTCACCAACCTTATATTTTTTACCAGTATAATATAATATCCTTTCTGTAGTCGTTGTCTTTCCTGCATCAATATGGGCAATGATTCCTATATTTCTATACAACTTTAGATCTTTCACTGAATTGTAATCAAATTTTTTATCTGCCATGATAACAATCTTCTTTTATAGAAAATTAAAAATGAAATTATCAACAATAGTCCTTTTGACTATATCAAATTCTAACAAAAAATCAAGTAAAAACATCATTTTTTCAGTTCCTTTAATATTAATTTTTTTAAAGTATTTAATGCTAACATCGCACATCTTTTTCTTCCCTGATGTATTTCAACTCCTAACATATCTTTTACATGATCAAAATCAATATCAGCTATTTCTACAACTTCCATATTTCTAACTCTCTGAGTCAACATTGATGCAGATGCAATTGCTATAGCACAACCTTCACCAGAAAATTTAATGTCCTTTATTTTACCATTTTTAATCACTGCATCAATACGAATACTATCTCCACAAGAGGGATTTTCTGCATAAGTACTTTTTGAATTACTCTTTATTCTCCCAAAATTTCTGGGATGTTTATAATGATCAATAACTTCTTTCTGGTATATATCCACAATTAATATGAATTTTTATTTAAACAATTTATACACTTTTTCCAAAGCTTCACTCATTCTATCAATTTCCTCTTTTGTATTATACAAATAAAAGCTAATCCTTGCTGAGGCGCTTATATTAAATCTTTTATGTAAAGGCTGAGCACAATGATGTCCTGCTCTAATGGCTATACCATTATCGTCTAAGACCTGTGCTATATCATGAGGATGTACACCTTTTATTGTAAATGAAATCATACCTCCTCTTTCCTTGCTCTCATCATCTAACCCAAATATTTTAATATCATCCAAACTTGCTAACTTTTTTAAAGCATAAGATACCAATTCTTTTTCATGCTTGTTTATTATTTGTATACCTATATTATCCAAATAATTGACCGCTTCTGCAAAAGCAATCGCATCTGCAATATTTGGAGTACCTGCTTCGAATTTCCAGGGTAATTTGTTCCATGTAGATTTTCTCAATGTCACTTTATTAATCATATCACCCCCATATAAAAATGGTGTCATTTTTTCTAGTAACTTCCTTTTTCCATAAAGTACTCCGATACCTGTCGGTCCACACATCTTGTGTGAAGAAAATACAAGAAAATCACAATTTAACTCTTGTACATTAACTTTCAAATGAGGCACACTTTGAGCTCCATCCAATAAAACAACGGCTCCTGCTCTATGAGCCATTTCAATCATTTCCTTTGCTGGATTAATAATGCCAAGGACATTAGAAGCATGAACAAACGTTACTAACTTTGGTCTCTTCTTTAATAATTTCTTATACTCCTCCATATCCAAAGTGTAATCATCTTTAATAGGGATGAATGCTAACTTAGCTCCAACTTTTTTAGAAACCAATTGCCATGGAACAATATTACTATGGTGCTCCATTTCCGTTGAAACGATAAGATCTCCTTTCTTTAAATTATTGAGTACATATGAATATGCAATTAAATTTATTGATTCCGTAGTATTCCTTGTATAAATTATCTCTTCTTTCCCGGATGCTCCTATAAATTTTGAAACTACTCTTTTGGATCTTTCATACTCCTCAGTTGCTTTTTCACTTAAAGAATGAATTCCTCTATGAATATTTGCATTAGTTTTTGTATAAAACTCAACCAGTTTATCTATTACAACCTTTGGCTTCTGACTTGTAGCTGCATTATCAAAATATATTAAAGGTTTGTTGTTTACCCGAACAGAATGAATAGGAAAATCTTCTCTAACTATTGGATCTAACATTTAAAACTTAATAACACTTTATATACATTATTATAGTAAACATAAATAATATCCAAATCAAATCTTTAATATCCTAATAATTTCTGAAATATCTTCAATATAATAGTCTACCTTACTATTTGAAACATCTTTACCATAACAAATAGTTGTAAAACCTACTTCCTTAGCAGGCAACATATCAAATTTGACACTATTCCCAATCATTACAGCATCACTAGCTTTAATATTTAAGTACTTCAATACATATTTATATATATCAGTATTTAACTTATTTTTTTGTACTATCTCAGAAGTAAAAATATAATTAAAATATTTATCAATCTTTAACTTAATGAGTTTCTCAGCTCTGGAATAAAAATCACCAGAAGAAATTAATGCTAGAACAATATCCTCTTTTGATAATTTATTTAAAACTTGTTTCACATTAGGAAAAAGTTTTATCTCCTTATATGAATATTTCCAATATAAATCAACTAGTTCCTTTAATGTCTTAATATCAGATTTTAAATTAAGATTTTTTAATAAACTATACCAAAATTTTATCCGACTATATGTATTAAAACAACTATTTATATCTTTATTAAAATAATCATTTCTTGCTTTTTCCAACTCTAAAAAATATTTCTTATAAGGAATATCAAAGAATACTTTCACCTCATTATGAATCCTCTTAAAAACTACTTTCTTTGTTTTTCTTCCCTCACACAAAGTATCATCAAGATCAAAAAAAACTGCTTTATATTTCATTGTACATATATTATAAATTGTTTATATAATGCTTTTATTATATTTACAAAAGAATTTTATGGCAAAGATAAACAAGAAAAAACAAAGAAAATTTATGAATATGATATTGTTAAACATTTAGAATTTTTACCTTCGAAAATACTTGAATGTGCCCAGCTTGAAATTCGAGCCTTAAAAGATGCAATAAAAAAATACGAAAAGTAAACAAAAAAAGTAACTACTTAAAAAGATAATTTACTCCGACTAACTAAGTTTTCAAATCTATCTAACATGAACCACCCTTATAAGATGTTTTCTTATTGCCTCTTGGACAATACTAAGACATTCTTTCCAGCTACATCTCTTCAACATCTCAGGCATAGGTTGACTTTCAATTAAATGAATATCAATTAATGTTTTAAGTGAATCATAACTATTCAAAGATTCCTTAGGATAATGTTTTTCAAAGATTCCCAAGAGCTTATTTAATCTTATCACTTCCTTATCTATAAAATATAAATCTATAATATCTTTTTTCATTGTTCTTCCTTGAAGGGAAAGAAGCTTCATAAGTCCGATATCAATCGGGTTAGCAAGTCTCAACTTGAGCTTCTGTATTATCAAATGATTAGTATAATCTTATATTTTTTTAATCAATATCATCTCCAGTCCAAATTTCTCTTGATGGTTCATCTCCAAAAGCCCTATACGCAGATAGAAATCCAATATAATGTAATGGCCACGCAAGATACACCAAGAAAGGAATTCCTAAAAATTTAATATCTTGATATGGCCAATTAGTATAAATCCATAAACGTATAGGAACATTTTGTATTTCCATATATACTGATAGGACTATTGAAGCAAGAACTATAGCAAATAAGGGATTCCAATAATCATGGAATATATTCTTTAATAATGAATTTCTCTTTCTTTTAAAAGCAATAAATTCAAAAATAAACCAAAAAGAAAAAAAGGATAAAATTATTGAAGAAAAATCTAAATAAGGATTCTTCTCTGTAGAAATATTGAATACAAAATTAGCTAATAGT
>CAZNER010000004.1:0-49280 GCA_964572065.1 uncultured Candidatus Saccharibacteria bacterium | reverse complement strand
GATCATTTTAATTTAGATCCAAATAGAATTTATGCATCAGTATTCATAGGAGAAGATAGTATTCCTCAAGACAACGAATCGATAGAAATATGGACAGATATCTATAAGAGATACGGAATAAAAGCCGAAGTATTTAATGAAGACAAAAATAACGATAATGCGCGTATTTTTCTGCTAAATAAAAATGATAATTTCTGGGGTCCAGCAGGACAAACCGGTCCTTGTGGTCCTTCTAGCGAGATCTTCTATAGATTTTCTAAAAAAGAACCTGATTTTTCAAAAAGCCGACCCGGATTCAATGACGATATTGAATATATTGAATTATGGAACGATGTATTTATGGAATTTGAAAAAACAAGCGATGGGAAATACATACCACTAAAACAAAAAAATGTGGATACTGGTGCAGGTTTTGAAAGAATATGTTTAGTATTACAGAATAGGAAGAAAGATGGTAGCATACCTAAAAATGTAAGTGTCTTTCAGACAGACCTATTCGACACTCCGAAAGCATTTCTGCAAAGTCTAATCGAAGACGAAAGTAAAATATCCACCCTTAATGAAAATACTAGTAATATAGTTGAATTTGATTATACTTTAACAGATATTAAAAATGTTAAACAAGCAGTCAAATCTTTTAGAATAATTTTAGATCATATGCGCTCATGCATTTTCCTTATAGCAGACGGCGTAACTCCTTCCAACAAAGACCAAGGTTATATTCTAAGGAGACTTATCAGAAGAGCAATAAGGCATGCTAAATTATTAAATATCAAACAAAACTTCACTAGAGAAATATCCAAACTCTATATAGACAAATATAAAATTCAATATCCTCATCTTGAAGACAAGAAAAAAGATATATTGAATAAACTAGAAAAAGAAGAAATCTGCTTTGAAAAAGTAATCGAAAGAGGAGCTAAGGAAATTGACAAACTGGAATCTAAGGGCAAGAAAATCACCGGAAAAGATCTATTTCACATTTATGAAACATATGGTTTTCCTATAGAAATGGCTCTTGATGAATTGGGTATTGAAAAGGAAGAAAAAAGAAAACACTATACAGATGAATTTAAAAAAGCCAAAAAAAGCCATCAAATAAAATCAAGAAAAGGTGCTTCAGGAAAATTCAAATCCGGATTAGCCGACCACACAGAAATAAGCAAGAGATATCACACAGCAACTCATTTATTATTAAAAGCCCTTCAGATAGTACTTGGAGATCATGTACATCAGAGAGGAAGCAACATTACAGAGAAAAGACTTAGATTTGACTTTTCACATAATAAAAAACTAACCCAAGAGGAAATCAAACAGGTTGAAAATATAGTTAATGAAAAGATCAAACAAAATCTAGTAGTAGAAAAAGAAAAAATGAAGAAAGAAGATGCTATCAAAACTGGAGCTGAATTTGAATTCCCTGAAAAATACCCTGATATGGTAACAGTTTACACGATTAAAAATTCAAAAGATAAATCAGTGTTTTCTAGAGAATTTTGTTGCGGACCTCATGTTAAAAATACAGGTGAATTAGCAAAAGCCGGTAAATTTATAATTATCAAACAAGAAAGTGTAAGTTCCGGCACACGAAGAATAAAAGCAATAATAGGATAACGTGATTTACCGCGTTCAAATAAAAATAAAACGTAGGAACGTAATTCATCACGTTTTAAAATAATGAAACGACAAAACTGCCAAAAAACAATTTATATAATAAGACATGCTCAAACCAATGCAAATAGAAAGGGTAAATGGATAGGTGCTAGATCTGTAAACAAACTAAATGAATATGGAAAGAAACAAGCCCGTTTTACCGCAAAGTATTTATCAGAACAAAATGTAGATGCATCTAAAATTTTTTCAAGCCCAACAGAACGGGCATTAGGTCATGCAGAAATAATTCAAAAAAGACTTAATATTCCCATTGAAAAAATTCACTCTTTAACTGAAATGAATTTAGGTATACTTGAAGACCGGACTCAAAGTGAAGGCTTTGTATTAGCCCCAAATGAATACTATAATTGGAAAAACAATCTGCGTAAATTTGAACCTCCTCTTGGTGAATCGGCTGTTGAAGCTTCAGAACGATTCTACGAAATTGTTGAATTCATATCTATAAATTATACCAAAAATGATATTATAATAATCGCACATGGAGTAGTTATAAAACTTTTTCTAGCTAGAATATTGAAAGCTTCTATAGAAAGAGGAGAAACAGAAATTAAAGTACCAGAAACAACTCACGGTACTATTACACAAGTAAATTTTGATGGACAAGCCTTTAAATTCATCAAAGTAATTCCAAACAAATTCCCCGACAGCAGAAGAGTAGCTACTTTTGGTTAATCCTTTTCTAGTATTAGTTCTTTTTATTTAAAATATTCTATTATTATTCCTAATTAACGGTCGCTATATATAGGGGTTCGAATTATTCCACTTGGATTGTTAATCCTTTATCGGCTGTTCACCGTCAGCAATTTTCTGCTCACAATGCTACGCATAACGTTTCAGGCGAGCGGATAAAAGAACCAACACCAAGCTAAATCATATCAACTAATTCAACGATTGTATATATTTTAGGGTCTTAGGGAAATGTTACTGCAGTTTGTGTACTAATCCAAGATCGTTTACTGAGGCAATTAACATTTCCCTAATCTTTTTTTTGGGTATTTTTTGAGACCAAAAAATACCCTGTTTTTGTATAAATAAATACTTTAAATTATTAGTTTTATAAACTTTTACAAAAAAGTTCTTTAGTATACTTTACAACAAGAAGTTAGCGTTATTATCATTTCTTTCCTTTTTATAAAATAATAAACCAGAGAGTTCTTACTAAACCGCTATCTAAAATCTAACACCTGACATCTAACCTTCACTAGTTACTTTCCCTTTTCTCATTTGTTATATATAATAATTCAATCTCATATACTTAGATCAAATAGATTTAACCAATTAAATGAACTTTAATGAAGCGAGATATTTTATTAACACTATTTGCAGGTTTAATACTAACAATTTCTTCATATTTCATTTACCCGGTATGGAGCATAATGGTAAGCCTCTGGTTTTTGGCTGTAATCTCAATTAAATTAAAAAGGCTAGACAAATCATTATCTCTTAAAGAAAAAAATCTCTTTAATATATACATTTTCTTCTATCCAATATCAGAAACTATCATCAGGCTGATTATGATTAATATTGAATCCCCACCTTTCCTAAATAGGATTGAACATCTATACTGGACATTTTCATTAGTTATTCTTTTCCTGCCAATAATAAAAAAATTTACTATTAAATTTAGTAAAATTCAAAAACTACTCTTCATAATCTGCTTTGTATCTTTTATCGGCAATTTAAATGAATTCTTTGAATATTTGTTAAGATATTATAATCAAGTTCAAAATCTAGGACTTTTTTATTCAGATACAATTTTTGATATGGTAATAAATATAATCGGAAGCATGCTCGGTTTCTTTACATTAGAAGTAATAGATAAATCACAATGAACAAAATATTCTTCTCTATAATAATTCCGGTTCTGAATGAAGAAAATTATATTCTGGATGCTCTTAGGTCGTTGGAAAGACAAACTGAATCAAATTTTGAAGTAATAATTGTTGAAAATGGTTCTCAGGATAATACATTAAAAGTTATAAAAAATTACAAAAAAACATCTAAGCTTAAAATTAAAATAGTGTTCTGCAAAAAGCGAGGAATTAGTTATGCAAGAAATTTTGGTTCTAAGAAAGCAAGAGGGGAGTATCTGATATTTTTCGATGCTGACGGACTAATAGCTAATACATGGATAGAAGTAGCAGGTAAATTATTAAAAAATAAACCTGATATAAAAATATGCGGCGGTCCGATATTTTATACCTCATCTAATCCTTACAATTACATTTTATATAATGCATACCTTTATGGATATATCATATTATCATTACTTATAGCTCCTTTATGGAAAAGATGTTATCACTTCTGCGGGAACAATATGTTAATTAATAAAGAATTGTTTTTTAAACTAGGCGGTTTTCCAAACATTGTAGGAGAGGATATTGAATTTACAAAAATAATTCATAAAAAAAATGTTCCCAAACAACATCTTTATTTTTCACCTAAACTGAAAGTTTATTATTCATCAAGAAGATTTAAGGCAAAGGGATTTGTTCGTAATGTAATAGACTGGATAAGAGATTTCTCTAATAAGAAAGACTCAAGTAAATACGACCTCTATAGATAACAATTTTCGGCTCATAATTATAGAAAATAAATAATAAATGAATTTTCTTAAACTGTTAAAAGTTACATTATAAGTTAAAAAAATGTTGTTAAACTAAATAGTTTCTATAGAATTACATATTAAAATTCAATATGATATGGTGCTATAGTAAGTTAGACATATATTAAAAATAGAATAAATAAAATTTTTGTGGTATAATATATTTATATATTAGTTATATAAATATATGGAAATAAGAATACCAAAACCAACTGATTCAGCACCGAGAGATCATGCTGTTTGTATAGAAACTGTACATAAAAACATTATTACCTATACAGCTATAATTACAGTATGTCTTATGCTCTTAGGATCACATTCAGCATGTAAAAGAATTGATCCTGTAGGAGACTTAAAAAAAGGAACTCTATACCCTACACATCAAGTTGGAGCTTCAAAAGTTCCTGATAAATACCACCAAAATTGGGGAATAAATGGCGGTGTAGCATCACCAACTCCGACCCCAGTTCAACCTTAAACAAAATATCAGCTTTATTATATATCCTATAGACAAACAAATCATTCACTGATATAATTATTCAATATTTATTTATAGATATAATTATGGCACTAGATACACCTGAAACATCAACAACTACACCTGCAACTGAGACTGGCCAACCATCTTCGCCTGAATCTCCACAAACTTCCGAAACTTTAACCCAATTTAAAACAGCATTAACTGAACTTGCTGGAAGAGTAGTTGAAAAAGTAAACGATGCCATCCAATTCGTAAGAGAAAGATTAAATATTAATATTACATTTGAACAGTTATTATATCTCTGTAGAGACGAGAGTGGTAAAATTAATCTAAATCTTACTTTAACCGAATATACTGTTTTATTATTATGTGGTACTGTTCTCGGTATCGGAGGATTATTTGCACTCGCAGGTACTCCTATGGATCCGCTTGCAAGAAATAAAAAAGGTGTTGTTTTAAATACTGCAACACCTTTTCCAACAGCCACTGCAACACCCCAGTCTTTTATACCTTCACCAACGTCTGCACCACCTACTCCTGTACTTCCCACTGCAGTACCACCAACTTCTGTACCTCCTACATCTCAACCTCCTGAAAAACCGCAAGCTTTAGAAGAAGCAGTAGATGCACTAATTCCTGCTGTATCAATAAATGCTGTTGACACAGCACTCTATCTCTTAGGTTATACACTAATTTCAACAATTGAAGTATTACAAGAAGGATTACCTATTGATACAGATTTAGAAATTTTTTCATCTCCAAATTTAATAAATAAATTTAAAATTGGAACAATACAACCACAAGTAACTGTACCTGGCTTTATAGTAACACTTAAAGATGGAACTACATTCAGAGCAATAAGTATTTACGATCTTCCTCAGAATCTTGTTGTTTGGGAACCAAATCCAGAATGCGGTAGATTTGTATATGTTCCAGCTTCAACATCTAACTAATAATTATTTTTAATTTACATAATAAAACTTTTTTGTAAAATCTTGTACTTTGGTACTTTTTTTAGAAAAAGTACCACAAAAAATCGTGGAGGAATTAATGTCTGACGGATAACTCACGGCTATTAATATTACCACCACGTAATTCCCCCACACCCATGATTTAACCACCTTAATAAGACCAACGAAGATTAGTCTCTTCAAATAATATCTTCCTAAAAATACATTCCAAAACTCTGTAAAAGCTGAGATATAAATTTGACAGTTATAAAAGCAGATAAGATATCTAAAGATACAAATATGATTACTGCATAAAGTGAGTTATATAATAGGGGTCTGGGGACAATCATTTCCGGTGGGAATATAGTTATTGTTTGTTCACTGTTGGAATTTGATTGTCCCCAGGACTTTTGGATACTTTTGGTCACAAAAGTATCATAGGAAATAAGACATATTCTTTATAATTTCTATTAGTGTAATAACATTTACTAAGTTAAAAAACATACTTTTTTCTTATCTGTTCAATATGTACAAAGCCAGTATAAACTCTTACTTTATTTCCCACACTGTTATATAATATCCTAAATATAAATAATCTAAATTATGCAAAAAATTTTAGATACATTAGTAAAACAGCTGAATCCCCAAAATACCCAATTAAATGAACCTCTTTCCAAGCATACAACATTAAAAATCGGCGGCAAAGCAGATATATTTTATGAAGCACATGATTTAAACGATTTTATTAATACTATCAAACTTGCAAAACTGCAGAATATCCCTGTAACTATAATAGGGCGGGGGAGTAATGTCCTAATTTCTGATAAAGGCATTCGAGGACTTGTCATTAAAAATTTCACAAAAACCATTAAAATAACTGGTGAAAAACCGATACATGAAGATAAAGTAAAAGTTGATGCAAGATGGGAAACCGATTCATCTAAAGGCACATTTAAAGGAATTGAAATGAAAGATATTGACTATGATGAATCAGACAAGCCAAGAATTGAAGTTATAATGGACAGCGGAGTGGATCTTCCATTTGCAATTAATTATCTTATATCAAAAGGCATTACCGGTCTCCAGTGGTTCTCAGGTATTCCCGGAACTATCGGGGGAGCAATCTTTAATAATATTCATGGCGGTTCACACATGCTCAGCGAAGTACTATCCAAAGTAAAAATCTTGAACAAAGAGCTTGAAGTAAAAGAATTAAATATAAGCAAATTAGGCATGGATTATGATAAAAGCAGATTCCACAAAAGCGGGGAAATCATACTCCAAGGTATATTTAATTTATACAAAGGAAATAAAGAAAAAGCTAAATTCACTGCAACAGAATGGGCAAAAAGGAAAAGAGTCCAGCCAAGAAACTCAGCTGGATGTACTTTCGCAAACATTACTCAAAAACAAAAGGATAAATTAAATCTGCCGACTACTTCAATCGGTTATATTGTTGAACACGAAATTAATCTAAAAGGCTTTCATGTAAACGATGCAGCAGTATCTGAAAAACATCATAATTTCATAGTTAATAATGATAGAGCAACTGCAAAAGACTATCTTGCAGTAATGAAGGAAATTTATAATAAAACAAAGGAAAAACTTGGCATTAAATTAATTCCTGAAATTATACTTCTTGGGTTTAAGGAAAATGAGATTACTGAATTCATGTAATTTATAAAGATCTTTCTAGTTGCTCAAAATTATGTAATATATATACATGAAGGTCCGGATCTTTCGTAAGATCACAAGTTGTTATACCTGCATCTTCAACATTTATCAGTTCCATCATTAAATACACGGAATCTACACCTTGCAAGTTCGCACTTCTTCTTCTAACAAAAGTAAATTCTATTCTTTGTCCTTCTTCAGGAACTAAATCTCTCCCTATTTTTCTACTTGCAGTAAATCTTACACTTACAAGAGCTGCTTTTACTCCTCTATACAATATATATCCTAAATCAGGATTAGGTAAAATCCTCCATCCCGATCTAGCTCCACCTAAACAATCACGAATTAATCCATACATTCCAGGGATCATTTTATAAACATCTGAAGTAGTACCTATATATTGTTCAAATACGATTCTTCCATTTCCTCTACCTTCCCATACAGTAGGAATAGGAAATGCTGGAGTTACTTTCTTATCTGAACGATTTGGTTGTGTTCCTGTAACTACTTCGTTCATACGAAGATATATAATAGCTATATACCTGTATTATACACCAAAAACAAAAAAAAATCAAAAAGGATTCTATAAATATGAAATTATTACAAATAGGATTTAATAGAAATCTCAAGTATCAATTAAAGATGCTAATTGCTCAAATTCTACATGTAAAGCTTGATAAATTCTTGGAAGACAAAAACGATTTGTAGAGTATCTACGAGAAGTTGAGGTAGGTCTACACGTTAAATCCATGAAGGCAATATAGTCATTACCCTCTTCTCTATAACAAATAAACTTTATTGGTTTCTCTACCAATCCCTTATTTTGTTCAATGGAAAAATAAAATACAACCTCTGTAACTACAACCTCAACATTACTTCTTACAAATAACATATCAATTCTAGTTACTTCTCTATTTATAGTTTCAGTTACAATTCTACACATTTCAGGAGCAGTTCGCCGAACATCAGCTACTTGTAACTCCATACTCTGTGTACTTTCAACAGATGGTTGACACAATGCATCTTGAATAGCAGACACTAACCTATTTGTCTCACTAACTTCTTCCCCCTCAGGCATTATATATATACATTAAATATTATAAGCTTCTAAATGTTATCTTAAGTAAAAATAAAATACAATAGCAGTTATATAAAATAAATATAATATATTCTATAAAATAATAATTCTAAGTTGATAGATTTAACTATTTATTAATATTTCAATCTTGAATGGATAAGTGAATTGATAACTCTGTTAAAATTCTATAGTAAGTCTCGTATAAATAATTCTCCGGCGGTATATAGGTATATGTAAATTTACTTGTACCACCAATACTTGCAAACCCAGTAATACTATCAGAAGGAATAAACCGATCTACTGGTAAATTACTATTTCTTTGATGAATTTCTCTATAGTCCATTTTAAACCCCTTCATAGTCCCATCATCCATTACAAAAACAATTCCCCATACACTTCTTTCTAACGGTCCACATATTAAATGGATAGAATTAATATTTTCAGATGAAACTCCAGATACAAATTCTGCACTATCTACACTCTTTAGTACCTCTAAAACTCTATCTTTATCATCGGATGTTGAATAAGACATTACTTCTACACCAAATTCCCATCCACTTTCAGAAAGTAATACTTCTATTTGATTTTGGCTGCTTACTACTTCAGTCATTTTTTTAGTCGAAAACGCTACATTATATCTTAAAAAGACATTCAAATACCACATTTCCTTTAATTTAATATAAGTAAATGTTAATTTTCTTTGTTGTTTCAAAGACTATCCTCCCAAGGCGAGTCATGTAAAATATACGTAGCTGGAAGGTCGGTTTGAATTTTCATATTTTTTAAATTTCCTTCATAGTTCAAATCTGAAGATTTGAACTATCTTTGGTCTTGTTGGTTCAAATCTCCCCTCCAAAGACGGGCCAAGTAAGATATACGTGGCAGGCAGGCTAGTTTGAACCTTGAGGTGTTATTCTGTCTTGTTGGTTCAAAGCTCCAGCTTTGAACCTTGATGTAGTATTCTATTCTCAATATAGTACCTATAATAATGTACCAAATAAAATATATTTACAAAGTAACATTCTAGAATTCTCATTTACAAATTTGTGGTTGTTAGAGATCGAGTTCTGGAGTATTTCTTTTAAGTAGGAATTTTAAAATAATGATTGATAACCATAAACAAATTACCACCAAGTGGCTTGTGGGCGAGCAGGCTCATCTTCACTAAAGCTGTAATTGAATCCTGTTATTGATGCGATCTTATTATGGTAGTTAAATCATGGGTGTGGGGGAATTACGTGGTGGGGATATTTATAGTCGTGAGTTATCCGTCAGACATTAATTCCTCCACGATTTTTGTGGTACTTTTTATAAAAAAGTACCAAGATAAAACATTACAAAAATGTTCTACAATTTATCTTAAAAAATATCTTTAGCATTAGCAATCTTTATCTAACACATCTGACATCTGATATCTGCTAACTATTTACTGAAAACTAACACCTGATATCTACCAACTTATCCCAAATTGCCAAAACATCCTAAATAATCTACAATTTACACACATCAACAAAAAAAATACCTGCCATATGAATTTAATTCATTAAATTCTTTAAATGATAATAAAACTACACTCAAACTTAATTAATAAAATCGCAGCAGGAGAAGTAGTTGAACGCCCGGCATCAGTTCTAAAAGAACTGGTAGAAAATTCTATTGATGCTGGATCAAACAAAATCACTATTAATATCAAAAATGCAGGTATTGATTTAATCGAAGTAATAGACAACGGCAGGGGAATGAGCAAAGATGATGCTTCTATCGCATGCGATTCTCATTCAACATCGAAAATTACCTCATTAAAAGATTTAGAAAACATTAACTCTATGGGGTTCAGAGGTGAAGCTCTTGCTTCTATCTCATCAGTAGCAGAACTGGAACTTCAAACAAAGAACAAAAAAGAAAACACAGGTACTTTAGTTAAGATTGACAACAGCAAAAAAATCAAAATCGAAGAAACTTCAACAAATAAAGGAACAAGAATCTCTATAAGGAATCTTTTTGCAAAAGTTCCGGCCAGAAAAAAATTTCTAAAATCTCAATCTACAGAATACAAACACATATTAGCAACGTTCTATAATTATGCATTAGCATTCCCAAACATACATTTTATCTTTACCCATAATGGCAAGGAAATCCATAATCTTCCTATTAGCTCAAAAGACAGCTTTAACAAAGAATTAAAAATAAGAATAAACGATCTCTTTGGAAACAAAATATCTTCAAAACTTGTTGAATTAAAATACAACTCTCCATATATCCAAATTCTAGGTTTTACCGGCCACCCATCTTTAGCTAGAAGCAGAAGAAGTTATCAGCTGATTTTTCTAAACAAAAGACCGATAAATAATAATTTAATATCAAAAGCAGTATATGACTCATATCGTGGTTTAATCCCGAAAGGCAGATATCCAATCTTCTTTCTTTTTATAAAGATGAATCCAATTGAAGTTGATGTAAATGTCCATCCCAGAAAGAGTGAAGTTAAATTTGAAAACCCCCAGAAAATTTTCAGCGCAGTAAAACAGAGCGCCAAACATACACTTCTTCAATTTGTAAAAAATGATGCTAAAAAAGCACTTGATAAATATTCATATCTTAATACTAATCCAAAGATTTCTAAACCGGCAGAAAAGAATATCTTAAAGCCACAGAGTTATAAAGGAACATACAAACCATTAGACTCAAAACCGAACAAGAAAACAATATCACAGTCTATGCAGTTTTCAGAAGAGCTCCTAAAACCATCTTATACAAGTCCATCTAAGCCTTCTTATATACCTTATAAAGCCTGTCAGGTATTTAATGAGTTTATTATTATCGAAAAGGATAACTACCTTCAAATAATTGACCAGCATGCTGCTGCCGAGAGAGTAACTTATGAGCATCTTCATAATCAATTAGATAAAAAAAATATAGACACTCAAAAATTATTAATCCCGGATACTATAGAATTAAATAAAATTGAATTTGAAGTTGTAAATGAAAATAAAAAAATGCTGAATGAACTTGGAATAAGGATTTCACTATTCGGTGATAAATCATTTAAAATAGAAGAAGTTCCTGCTCTGATATCAAAGGCAGATATAAGTAAGCTTATAGAGGACTTGATATCTGATTTAAATTCAGACAAAATAGGAAAAGAAGCCGATAGTTTCAAAGATCTAAAGGATCATATCATTGCTACAATGGCCTGTCATTCAAGCATAAGAGCTGGTATGAAATTAAACCAGCAGGAAATGGAAGACCTTGTGAAAAAACTATTAAATTGCGATAATCCATATTCATGCCCTCACGGCAGACCAATAATTTGGAAAATATCTAAGCAGGAGCTTGAGAAAAAATTTAAAAGGACTTAAATTATGATCATGAAAAAGGAAGAATTAAAAAAGTCAAAAGAAAAAATAATTAAACACATCAAAGAAAATGATAACTTTGCAATTCTAATATCTGATCCAGATGGAGATGCAGTTGGTTCAGGTCTTGCTATGCAGGAAATCCTTCAAAAAATGGACAAAGAATGCAAACTTTATTCCAGTTTTGAACTTCCAGATTTTACATACCTGCCGCGTTTTGGAAAATACATCATTAAGGACATAGCTACTATCGATTTCACTAAATTTAATTCACTAATAGTACTAGATTCAGCCCACACATACAGATTGATAAATAAAAAAATTCATCCAAAAGGATTCGATCTCCCAAAAGATAAATTTGTAATCAACATAGACCATCATTTAGACAACAGTCTCTTTGGTAACTTAAACTATGTACCTGACGACCCAATTATATCTTCAGTAGGAGAAGCTCTATACGATATTTTCCACAATGAAGTTAATATAACGTCATCCATAGCAACTAATATATTTGCCGCAATAGTAGGAGATACTGGATGTTTCAGGTATTCAAATACATCTCCTAGCACTTTTATAGCTGCTTCCAAATTATTAAAGGCAGGATCTAATATGAGACAAGTTATCAAAAATACTTTTTACAACTTTGAGGAAAAAATTGTAAAAATGAATATCCAAGCAGCACAAAAGATAAAAATAATAAATTCAGGCAAATACAAATTCGCATATACGATAATTAATCCAGATGAGTTTGATCTCGAATATGCTTCAAGAGGACAACTGTTTATTATTCAAGAAATTTTGAAATCTACAAAAGGAACAAACTTTTCACTAAAAATAACAAAATTAAAAAAGGACTTAACTAAATTATCATTTCGTTCTCATGATACTGCTGTTAGAAAGATAGCAAAGCATATGGGAGGAGGCGGGCATGAAGAAGCCGCCGGCGCAATTGTGCAATTACCAATTAATGAATGCCTTAAAAAACTTACAAAATTTTTGAAAACTGCTAAATTAACTAAACTTTTTTAATTAGACTCATCCTGTTATAGGTCCTCTATAAACAATCTAATACTATTACAGAATATCAGATTCAGTAAAGTAAAACACTCCTTATTTCATATTTATATAACCACATATTCTAGGCTTGCTTTTTTACCATAAGTGTGTACTATGTATATAGAACAATTTAATAATTTTTAAACTCAAATTTATGAAAAGATTTATAAAATCTTTATATAAAAATCTGCCTTTTGCAGTTTCATTTTTTATCTTATCCAGTTACTTTTTACCTCTTCTGAATTTTATTAATTTTGATGTATACGCATCTGAGTATTCTAATACACTAACAATGGGTGACACTACATCAGAAAGCAATCATAATATTCAAGGGTGGAGTTCACTTGATATATCAGGAGGGTATGGAGGATGTAACGGTGGTAAGAACTGCCACTATAGACAGATAATTGAAGAAACAGGGTGTGATGAAAATTCAAGAACAGCTTCAGCAACATTTAATGTTGGAGATAGTATCGTACAAGAACTTACGATAAAACATTTGAACGGTAAAACTGATGATAGTTTTGAAGTTTATCTAAATTCAGTTGAAACAGGAAATAAAATTGGAAATTATGATTGGATTGATAATGGAAGTAATGAAGAATGGAAAGAGACATCTTTTACTTTAGCTAATCTTAGCGGAGATTTTACAATAATTCTAAAAGCAACAGGTAACATTTGGGGATCATGTTCAACTTATGGACAAGGAGCAGTACAATGGATTAAAGTTTCAGGATATACCAAACCAGATGCACCAGCAAATTTAAGGTGGAAAAATCCTACAAAGACATGCGGCGGATATACCAACAGTTATACAATAACTGCTGATTGGGATGACGTCACTGATGCTGTAAAATATGAATATATGGTTGATACACCGAATATTACAGGCTGGACAACAACTACAACACAGTCAGAATTAAATGGTGCATTTAACCAAGGTGAAGGCACATATACATATAGTGTAAGAGCTCAGGATTCAAATGGAGACTGGAGTGAGTGGAGCAGTGAATGTTCGATAACTTATGACACAACCGCACCATCACAACCTCAAATAAAAACTATATATAAAGGACATGATTCAAGTACTTGGGAAGAAGTAACATGCGGAGGTTATACTAACGATACAAAGATCTCAATTGAATGGTATCCAAATTTAGAATCTGATATTGCTGGCTACTGGTTTGGAACAAAAACTAATCCTTACCATCAATGGTTTGACCATCCAAATATATTTAAAAAAGGTAATATGACACCTGGCAATAATCCTTATTATTATACAGTAATAGCCGTTGATAAAGCAGGTAATGAAAGCCTTATTTCTGAGCCTTGCGGATTAATACTAGATACCGAAAACCCAAATTTAACTTGGAATAATCCTTCAGAAGGACAAACAATAAATGGCAATGTAACACTTGAGGCAACATGTGATGGAGGAGCTACAGAATCCCAATATGTAAATTTCTGGTGGTGGAAAGAAAGTGAAGGGCAGGAATTAAAAGTTGATAATGATAAAAACAACGAAGATGATGATGCTTTTGAAAACAACCAATATCATTACGTAAGAAGACATGATCCATCTTCTGGAACAGTTACTGGAAACACTTTCAGCTGGGTACTCGATACAACTGATAATTCACTGAAATCTCCAAATTATGATTGGGACGGGGAGTGGAGATTTAGAGCTGCCTGCAAGGATGAAGCGGGAAACTACAGCCATGCTGAGATAAATGTAACAGTTGACAATGAACCTCCATCATCAAATTTTACAACTCCAACAAGTAATTCGTCATTTAATAATCCAATATCTATAAGCGGACAAACTACTGATGATGGCAGCGGTGTAGATTTTGTTGATATTTCATGGACAACTTATGATGACAGTACTTCTACTTGTATAGACAACTGGCAACCATTGACTACATTCGATAATACTAATGACGACACACCATTCAATTGGCCTGAAAGTCCATATAACTGGACTCCAGATAATGAGGGAAAGTATTGTTTGAAAGCTGAAGGCACAGATACTTTAGGAAATAAGGAAGCAACTGTTGTTGTAAGTAATGTATCTTATGATACTTCAACACCAGAAATAACTGAGCTTTCTGTTACTCCTGAGTATTTAGCTCAAGATGTACATAAATCAGGTACACCAATTGGAAACACAGTCACTGTAACAGCCAGAGTTACTGATCAATCAGGAGTAAAAGCAGTTTCTGCAGACTTCAGTTACAATGATACCTATACAGATAGACCATATCCTCAAAGTGTAGGAATGTATGATCCAGATGGTGATGGGTATTATACAGTTGATTACAATATACCCGCTGATTGGAGAAGCGGAACTCTATATGTAAAGGTAGCTGCCCGAGATAACACTCCAAGCGGTAATTGGGGTAGAGGATTTGAAACTGAAACACTAATTATAGACAACCAGCAAATTGATATTCTAAATGTTTCAACAGATAAATCATTATATAGAGCAGGAGAAACCATAACTTTCTCAGCTACAATTAAAAATGTTGGTCAAGTAGATATTACTGATGGAAGAATAAAAGTAGGACTTGATAAATCAGGTATCAGAATCAGTGGAACTGGTCAAAATTACTATTTTGCTAATTATCCACCTATTCAGCCAGGTGAAGAAAAAACAATAGAATTCACTCAATTAGTTTCAGATACGTGGGAAGGAAACGATTACTGGTATGACATAAAAATTTATGGACAAAAATTTCCAATTAGCTACTGGTACAATGTAATTAATAGAGCAGTGGATATAACTATTGATAATACGAAGCCAACACTTAATATAGACACCCCATCAAATGATAATTTTATATCTGGTCCCTTTGATGTTACAGGAACTGCATCCGACAACTTATCTGGAATCAAAGATATCCGAGTAAGATTTAGAAATGAAAGTGACAATCAGCTTATAGAAACATGCTGGGCAAACTATGACCCTTCGACAGAAGAATGGGATCTTACTGTTAATGATGGAGTAGCATGCTCTGTACCAGACGGGATTTATAAAATTGTAGTTAGAGCCAGAGACAATGCCGGAAACAACAAATTTAAAAATGTAAGAAGAGTTACTATCGACAACACTCCTCCAACAATTGACACTATAGATGACCAGTCATTCAATGAAGGGGAAGAAGTCGATCTAGGTATTCTTGATGGTCTCGGCACATACGATAATTTTGGATTATCTGAAATCTGTTATGATCTAGACAGTCCTGAAGGTTTCAGCGGTCCTTCCGGATTAACTTTGCCAAGCAGCTGCGAAGATATAAGTATTCTAGGAACCGGTGATTCAATTTCAGGTTTAAGTGGAAATTTATTGCCTATAGATACATCTATTCTTTTTGAAGGAACTTATACATTGAATTATTACGTTACGGACCTAGCCGGAAATGAAAGCACTCATCACGAGGTTGTAATTAATATAAACAATGTAAAACCAAATGTAATATTGGGATCAAATCAAACCATTAATGAAGGAGATACAGCTGTATTTACAAGCTCATTTGTTGATCCAAGCTATATAGAAGATTCACCTTTTTATGATGACGAAAATGATACGAACGATCCAGACTCGAATACTCCAGATGATGCTCCATGGACAGTAGAAATTGACTATGGCGAAGGTGATGGATATCAATCACAGCCTGATATGGCTATTCCAGGAATTATCAGAAACTTATCCCATCAATACAACAATAGTGGTATATATACCGTTACAATTAGAGTATGTGAGGGAACTGAAGATATCAATGAAGACGATCTTAATGATGGAGAAGGGGAATGTGGAACTGATATAGTTATAATAACTGTAAATTCAACTGGAGATGATACCAATAATAATGCCACCACAGGCGGTAATGTGGAAGGTGCTTCTAATATTCCTTCAGGTGGAGTAAGAAATGCGCTTCAGTCCGTTACTCCTAATAATTCAGAAGAAGATGATGATACTGAAGATAAATCAGAAGAGATTGATCAAGAAATTCTTGGAGAACAGGCATGTGAAAACACTTCTGTTATATCAGGATACATATACTACGATGACAATGAAAACGGCGTGAAGGATACTACAGAAGAGGGTATTCATAATGCACTTGTTAAAATCTACCAAGAAGTTGATGGTGAAGAAGAATTAATAACATCAGCTAGAACAGATGAAAATGGATATTGGGATGCAGAGATATGTCCCGGAGATTATAAGATAAAAATTGATACTGATACTCTGCCAGAAAAATCTGAAGTTTTAGGAGATTCATCACAAGATGTAACAATAATAGAATATGAAAACATAGGAGATGTTAACTTTACAGTTAAAAAATCTAAGAATCTTCTTGAAAGTTTCAATTGGCTTTGGTGTTTAGCGCCTTTATTACTGTTAGTTGTGATAATAATAATTTATTCAATCTTCAAACCAAGAAACAGCAAGGTAAATACAGTTAAAATGTACTAGGGAATAATATAGAATTTAATCTCTATCTATTTTACGGTAGATAGAGATAGGGGTCTGGGGAGTTTCACTTTGGGGGGAAATCTTTATATTGAGTGTATTTTTGTACTTTTGGCTACAAAAGTATAAATAAAAAAACATGATTATAAACTCCTAAAGAAGATACTATCAGAAATCAGAAATCAAAATTCAGATCCATGTGTTTGTTCCATTATCCGCCCGCCTGCTATTTCGAAAAGCTGCGTTATTGTTGCTAGTATACAACACTATACATAGCACAACAGGTAGGTAATGGAACCAATATGATTATACTAACTTAGTATAGAATATTAGGGCATGTCTATCTATTATAGCTTTAGCGAAAACTAGAGAATAATAAGAACAGTAAGATAAAATTAATTTGGTAGATTCGCATTCCCAATATAAAACTAATAAATCTAAATAGCTTATAATATATACGTAACCTACGCATATATTTGCAAAAACACTTCACTTTTGCTAGAGTATTAGAAGTTTATATCTCATTACTAATTACTTTAACATCTTGAAAAATGAAAAAAACACTTGCTGTAATTTCCTTAGCATTCTCAATCTTTATAATCTCCCCAATATTTCTTTTAAATACTAAAGCAGCTGAAATTAAAAATAATGAACAAAGTATTATAGTTAATGAATACATAGATGACGATCTTTACATCAGCAGTGGAACAGTTTCAATTAAAGATGATATTAATGGTGACTTAATAGCCTTTGGCGGACAAATAACTGTAGAAGACGATATTTATGGTGATGTAGTAGCTTTTGGAGGAACAATTAGTTTACAAGGTGATGTAAGAGGCAATATTATATGTGCTGGAGGGCAAATCGCTGTTGATGGTAATGTTAATGAAGATATATATGTAGCAGGCGGGCAAATAACAATTAATGGAAACGTCACTGATGATGTAAGAGCAGCGGGTGGTAATGTCAATGTAAATAGTAACGAAATAGGGGGTGATTTAATAGTTAGAGCAGGTAATGTTAATATATCAGAAGATACAGTAATTGACGGCGATCAGGAAATTAATACCAGCGAAACAGAAAAACCAAGTACACAATTTAATATTATTAATAGGATAAAACAAAAAGGTGCAACTGGAGTAATATTAAGCCTTTTGAGAAAAATTGGAATATTAGCCGGATGGTTAATTGTAGGCTTGCTTCTTTATAAATTTATACCAGTAAAAAGCAGGCAAATAACAAACTTACTATCTGATAAAAAATCTACAGCCAAAAGTCTCCTTATTGGTTTTGCTTTTGAATTAGCAATATTACTACTAACACCTTTGATAATACTTTTGATCTTCCTAGGTGTAGGCCAGCCGGTCTTTCAATTAGGATCTCTGTTATTATCCACTGCAGTTACTATTAGTGGTTTATATTGTTCTACAGCAATTACAAAAATGTTAATACAGTCTACTAAGAAAAAAGACTATGATAAATATATAATTCCTATGCTAATCGGAGTTACAGTATATCAGGTAATAGGTTGGATACCATGTTGCATAGGATTTACAGCTAAAGTAATAATTACTACATGGGGACTTGGAGGTATTCTCTTAAATAAATGGAATCATATTCAGGCATCAAAGAAAAATTATAAGAAGTAAATATTTTAATTATTAAAATAAATTTATGAGCAAAAAAATTGCTAAATTTATATCAACAGCGAGCTCAATAATCGCAAGTCTCAGCCTATTTTCCCAAAAAGTATCTGCACAGTATTATGACTGGGACTATAGTTCTACATCTGCTACTGATGGAGGAGCTTGGGCAGTATTAACTGGTATGGGCCTACTTTGCCAAATACCAATGTGCATAATTGGAATTGCCTCTTTAGCTTTCACAATCTGGATGATCATTGATGCTGCTAAAAGAGACGAATCAGTACTTCCTGGGAAAATTAAATGGATTATTCTAATGGTATTCACAGGATGGATCGGGTCATTAATCTACTTCTTCACTAGGAAGAAAAAAATGGGTAAATAATTGACTTTAGAATTAAAAAGAGGCTTTTTTAAAAAGCCTCTTTTTTAACAACTATGTATTAAATAAGTTTTGTGTACGAATAAACGGTAGTTAAAAATCGGTTTCTAGAGTATCTCGTTTGGTGTTGTTGGCTCAATTATTTGCCCGCCTGCTAGCCCAAAATTCTACGTTACCGTTGCTAGCGGGCAACGATATACATAGTATTTCGGGCAGGCAATGGAGCCTTACTGATAGTAAAACAAGTTACTTTATATAAAATTGAGATTTCGTAAATATTTCATATAATCGACATTACTTTATACTTATTTTTTACTAATTTAATAGAATTTCTTGAATAAAGCTTATACATAGATTATAATCATATTACACTTCCATTATTTAATATTAAACATTAATTAAAAATGGCAGACACATATCTAATTCCATCAGTAATCGAAAAAACAAGAACCGGAGAAAGAGCCTATGATATATATTCCCGGCTTCTAAAAGAAAGAATTATATTTTTAGGAACAGCGATAGACAGCCAGGTAGCAAATGCTGTTGTAGCACAATTGCTATTTCTCCAAAAGGAAGATAACAAAAAAGATATTATGATGTATATCAATTCTCCTGGAGGAGTTATTTACTCAGGTCTAGCAATAATTGATACGATGAATCACATTGGTTGTGAAATTGCAACAGTAGGTGTAGGAGTAGTAGCCTCTATGGCTTCTTTAATATTATCGAGCGGAACTAAAGGAAAAAGATACTCCTTATTAAACACAATGATTCACATTCACCAGCCCTTTGCCCCATCAGGAGTCAAAGGTCAAGCAAGCGATATAGAAATTGAAGCAAAGGAAATACTCAGAGTAAAAGAGTTATCAGCAGAAATACTTGCTAAAACAACTGGACAAAAGAAGGATAAAATTATAAAAGATTTTGACCGTGATTATAATATGACTACTAAGGAAGCAAAAGATTACGGATTAATTGATAAAATAATAAAATAATATTTTTTTCTTATTAGGTCGAAAACAATGAATAAAAATTCATGGATTAAAGCAGGCTTATTAGCCTCATGCACAATGATACTTATTCGAATTATCGGAATCATTCCTTGCTTAAATTGTCTTTTCATACCCATTACCTGTCTTGCATGGCTGATTGTTCCTTTAGGAACTGGTTATCTAACAGCATTATGGAGTGAACTTGACCGTAACCAGTATGACAAAGCAGCCATCCAGGGTGCTTTATCTGGTTTAATTTTAGGAGTATCGGAGGGAATTTCTATAATCATCATATTTATTTTTCAATTTTTCTTCTCATTTACTTCAAATTCATGGCTGAATGTATTAGAGAACAACCAAGAATTATTCGGTTTTTTTAACAATTCAAATCAACTATCAGGTATAGGAACCTTATTTTTAATTGGAGGTTTTGGTATCATAAGCGGCTTCATAATGATAATTAAGGATGTATTTTTCTCCATAATTGGTGGTATAATTAGAACTGCACTTTCAAAAAATTAATCACTTAGAATAAGGACTGTTAGCTCTCCCCCGTTGGCGGGCAGGCAGTTGATTTAGTTACGTAAAGAGTATGGGCAGTTAGCTCAGTTGGTTTAGAGCATTCGCTTGACGTGCGAAAGGTCACAGGTTCGAATCCTGTACTGCCCATACTCTTTACGGGATGATGTAGGAAAGGTTATAAGTTCGCTCAATGATCCTCCAATGACAGAGAATTAGTCCTTAGTAATTACTTAGAATATAATGATTAAGGGAATTCTGTATTGTTCTATCCATTCGGCTCACTTTTCACAAAACTTATTATTATTTAGTCTAAAGAATTGAAGACAATACTGTAAAAATTTAATTATTCAAATTCTCATAGATAATATAGTAAATATATAGGAAATAAAAAAGAAAATACTCGTAATTAATGGAATTAAATCACAATTTAGCGACTACAGAATCCTTAAAAAATCTTTATAGGTTCTCGATCTCCATGATCTAAAATAAAAGAAAATCCCCAGAAAGATCTATCTGCCCAGTCAGATCTACTTTCAACCTTATGTTTAAATAACTCCCTCGCTTCTTCATATTCTTCTTCATAACGTCCTATTCTGTAATCATACATTAATTCAAACAAAAACCACTCCTTAGAAGAAAGACAGTGAAGATATAACTCTTCATAGAGTGGGTCATCTAAACGTTGTGAAACCATCTCTATAACATCATCTAGAATAGTTAGTGCTTCTTCGATACTAGGAACTCCTCTTGATTTGTCTGTCATTGCTGTATTTATATAACCACATAAAACTGCTTTATTATAAAGAATATATGGATTATCAGGATCCTTTCTAATAGCTTCTTCTATATCAGTAATCAAAGCACTATTACTATCCAGAGAAACCCTTCTTAGTATTTTATTCCTAAGATATCGAGCCATCGCAAGATTATTAAAGCCTATGGCATCGTCAGGTTTAATTTCAGTAAATCTTTTAAAAAACTTAACAGCTTGATCTACAAAATAAAACGAATCTTCTAACGATATTTCAGAATCATCCCTCTTTAACACTAATCTGCATCTAGACAATCCAGCATTTAAGAGTACTCTTGGATTATCAGGATTATATTCTAAAGCTTGCTCATACAACGTACTAGCTCTTTCAAGCTGACCTTTAATATCATATCTTCTAGCTCTATAAAAAATCACTTCTGATGCTAACCTCATAAAACAAGATCTGAGTCCTCCGCCTATTTTTATATTTCTAGACTCTGGTTCAACAACTTCATTCATATTTTTGCGATAAAATATAACTATAGGATTATAACATGTACAAAAGTCACAATCAATATATAAATGGTAAAAGTTGGGATACATATTACGCACAGGAGTAATATAAAAGAAGTAATACTAAATAATTTTTGTGTACAAATTTACGGTAGTTTAAGATCGAGGTCTGGAGTATTTCTTTTGGGTTGTAGTTCTAGAATATGACTGTTTACCGTTAGCAAATTCCTGCCCGCAATGCTTCGCATAGCGTTTCAGGCGGGGAAATACTCCAGCACTTTTTGTAGTACTTTTCCCGCCTGCTTCGCTGCTAGCATTGCGGGCAGGTGGTGACAAAAAGTACCGAATGGGATATGGGCTGTCAAACCCAAATACAAAACTATTAAATCTCAAGAGTTCGTAAGATGGATTCAACCTGCACATAAATTTGACTTTTAAGTATATCCCAAATATAATTAAACCCAACAGAGAGAAAAATACCCAAAGTGAAAATTTTTCATCATTTATTATTTACTATAAACAAGTTAATACACCGCTCAAAAGTGCTTCAATACAGAAGAATTAGAGTGGAACCGCGGAAAGAATGTCCGTCTCTATTTATAAAGTATAATTTATATATAAAGATGGACATTTTATTGTTTTATATAATGACTAAAATATACATAACTAAAATTCTGCAAATTCCAGACACCCCTTATGGGGGTATTACTAATATCTGCATTAATTGTTAACTTCCTTTTAATATTTACTAGCTAAATTAATTTTTACAAATCTAATCAAATGGCACAAGAAGAATCAAAAATATCTGAAATTGAAATAATGAGACACACTTTTGCCCATGTTTTAGCCCATGCTGTATTAAAAATATTTCCTGAGGCAAAACTTGGAATAGGGCCTGCTATCGAAAACGGATTTTATTATGACTTTGAACTATCTAAACCTCTAACACTGGAGGATCTTCCTAAGATAGAGAAGGAAATGAGAAAGATAATCGCAGAAGAACAACCGATACATCAGGTGATGCTTACTAGAGATGAGGCGATGGATGCACTTCACCAACAAGGACAAATATATAAAACTGAGCTCTTAAATGAAATTCCAGATGAAAAAATCAGCTTTTATAGAACCGGAGATGAATTTATGGATATGTGCAGAGGACCTCATATTGAACATACCGGTAAGCTAGGTGCTTTCAAATTAATGAACATTGCAGGAGCATATTGGAGAGGTGATGAAAAAAGACCTCAAATGCAAAGAATATACGGTGTTGCATTTGAGACAAAAGCAAAATTGGAAAAATACTTAAAAAATCTGGAGGAAATGAAGAAAAGGGACCATAGAAAAATCGGCAAGCAATTAGAACTGTTCCAAATTGACGATATTACAGGACAGGGACTTGTTATGTGGCTCCCTAAAGGTGCAACAATTCGTAAAATAATGGAAGACTATGAATATCAGGAAAGAGTTAAACTTGGATACAAACCGGTTTATACCCCTCATATTGGAAGCATTAAACTATTTAAACAATCAGGACATTGGCAACATTATAGGGATTCTATGTATGCACCTATCTCGATAGACAAAGAAAGATACCTGCTAAAACCTATGAATTGCCCTTTTCATGCTAAAATCTATTCTAGAAAGATAAGAAGCTATAGAGATCTTCCAATAAAATATGCTGAATATGGAACTGTTTACAGATACGAAAAATCTGGTGAACTCTCGGGACTAGTTAGAGTAAGGGGATTCACACAGGATGATGCACATATATTCTTTAGAGAAGATCAGACAAAAGAGTTAGTTAAAGAAACACTTGAGGCAACAATAAGATTAATTACTGCATACGGCTTTAATAATTATAGGGTCAGACTATCTCTTTGGGATCCAAAAGATAAAAAGAAATTTATCAATAAACCTGATCTATGGAAGAAAGCTGAGTCTCAATTAAGAGAAGTATTAAAAGACATGAATATGAATTTTGAAGAAGGAATTGGAGAAGCTGCTTTTTACGGTCCAAAAGTAGACTTCATGGTAAAAGACGCATTAGGCAGAGAAGAACAGTGCGGTACTGTACAACTTGATTTTAATGTACCAGAGAGATTCAACCTTACATATGTAGATGAAAAAGGTAAAGAAAAGGCACCTGTAATGATTCACTGGGCTCCATTAGGCTCATTTGAAAGATTCTTTTCTAGATTAATTGAGCATTATGGCGGAGCGTTCCCAGTCTGGCTCTCGCCAGTACAAGCGATGATTATACCTATCTCTAAAAAATTCTTAAGTTATGCAAAAATAGTAAAAGAAGAACTCGATAAATACAACTTTAGAACAGAAATCGATTCTAGAGATGAGACACTTCAGGCTAAAATCCGTGATTCAGAAATAGAGAAAATACCTTATATGTTAGTTGTAGGCAAGAAGGAAAAAGCAAACAAGGCTGTTTCAGTAAGGCCAAGACTTGGAAATGACTTAGGTATGATGAAACTTGAAGAAATAACAACTAGAATTCAAGAAGAAATCGAAAATAAAAAGTAAAATATAGTTATAAAATAAGGAAATAATTGATTTTTGTATAAAAATTAGTTATCATTAGATAAATATATAATTTTTTATTAACAAAATAAAATAAGTTACCAGAAAAAATATTCAAGAAGTAAGAGTCCTTTTTATAGAAGGAATTCATATATACGTATTTCTTCTATACTATTAATTGATGAGAAAGGGAAAAATTTAGGTAAAGTTGATACTCAAAAAGCTCTAGAAATGGCAAGAGAAAAAGATCTTGACTTAGTAGAGGTCTCACCAAATTCTAAACCGCCTGTATGTAAAATCATGTCTTGGTCGAAATTTAAATACGAACTTTCAAAGAAAAGAAAATCATCTTCAAAGGGAAAATCTAAAGATATGAAAGAGATGAGATTTACACCTTATATAAGTGATGGTGATATAGATCATAAATTAAAAAGAGTAGAGGATTTCTTGACAAAAAAACATCCTGTAAAATTAACAATAATAGTTAGAGGCAGGATACAAGAACAAGTAGTAAGATCTTTACTAGATAAAATCTTGAAACTTTTAGAAGGAAAATATGAGACAGATGAATCTCCTCATCATGAAGGACGCAATTTAGCCATACTAATTTACCCCGCTAAGTCAATTTCAAAGTCTAAAAATAAGAAATAATTAACTTTAAAAATATGATCAAAAGAAATGAACCTTTTGTATGCAAAAATTGTGGTAAATTAGTAAAATCTGCTAAAGGTGGAAAATGTAGGAATCATTGTAATTACTGTCTATATTCCAGACATGTGGATATACAGCCTGGTGATAGAAAACATCCCTGCAAAGGCTTAATGAGGCCTATTAGAATTGAAAAAAGGAAAAGTCAGCTGTATATATTGCATAAATGTACAAAGTGCGGTATAGAAAAGTGGAATAAAATCCTTGAAGATGATAAAATAGAAAACCTTAGTTTACTAAATAGCAACAAGAATATATAATATAAAATTATGAAAACACACCAGGGAATAAAAAAACGATTTAAGAAAACGAATCCCAAAAATGGGAACTATACACTTCTACATCAATCAAAAGGTAGAGGGAGCAAACACCTTAAATCAAAACAATCAAATCCAAGAAAACACAGAATTAGAAAAGCAAGAGAGACAATTAAAACCAAAAATTTGAAAAGAACAGTAAGACACCTATAAATTTATATCATTAATTGTAAAAAGATGAGAATAAAAAGGGGAAAAGTAAAAAATAAAAAACACAAAAAAGTCCTAAAGAGAGCTAAAGGATATAGACTATCTTACAGCAAACTATATAAAAGAGCTAAAGAAGCTCTTATGCATGCTGGAGCTTATTCCTATGCACACAGAAAAAAAAGAGGCAATGACTTCAGAAGACTCTGGATACAAAGAATCAATGCTGCACTTGATAAATATGATATTAAATACAGCAGATTCATCAATCTATTAAAGAAAAAGAAAATAGAAATAAACAGAAAAATGCTCTCCGAGTTAGCAATCCACGAGCCAGATATTTTCAAGCAAATTGTAGAAAAAGTTCAAACTAATTAGCCAAAAGCGGTCAGCGAGTAGCGTTAAGCAAAATAATCACCTATGGCGTAAACCTTCCGCTATTTTCTTTTACTCTTACAAAGTACCCTCCTACTTCAAATATCTTAAAATCATTACCATATGATATATTTTCTTCCTTTATATAATTATCATACCTGCCACTTTCCCATTTTGTTACTGTATCTGCTCCTATCCCTGCTTCCACCATTCCATCTATCAGGCTATCTGCTGTATATTCATTATCCGGTGATATAAATCCTACTAAATTCCATCCAACTTCCAGATCTAACGGCAGACTCTCCTCGAATTTATTTCCTCCTATTTCTAATCTGACCTCTGTATGTACTCTAATAAAATACCCAACACCCGGAAGTATATTAAAATCATTTGAAAATGATACATCTCCTCTTTGTGAATACATCTTCCATTTCCCTCCCGAATATGTTGCAACATGAGTTGCATAACCTCCACTTTCAGCGATTTTCTGTAATAATCCTTTAGCTGTTCCGATCTCATCCGATACTATTGGGAATGATATTAAATTCCATCCCTGATCCAAATTATATGCAATTGCATCTTCTTTTTTAACAAGATTAATACCTTCTAAATCTAGATATTCCTCGTCGTCATCTTTTTCACCGTCCTTATCTAAATCTTCAAAAAATTTAACCACTAATTCCTCCTGTCCCTCTTCTAAAACAATTGAGATTTCCTTACTCCCACTAGATACTATAGCTCCTTCAACCTCATATACTCCTGACGAGTCAATTACTTTAGTCTGACTCTCTTGATTATCTGAACTTGATGCTTCTATTGAAGAAGCAATACCTTTATCAAAAACTGTATTATCTTCATTATAAAGATTAGCCTGATTACCATCCTGTACACATGCTCCATCATGCACTTTTACTGAATTATATTTTAAAGCTTCATCCTTAAAAGATTTATAGCATAAAACTGTTGAAGGAATCCATATAATATCAGGGATATTATTAGGATTTTGTATTATATTAGTAAATCCCCAACACTCATCGTCTACTGTTCTTATATAACTAGGTTCAATATCATAGCAATCTAAGTCATAACAAAGACCATTATAACAAGCATAGTTATATATCGTGTATCTTTGTAAAACAGACTCGTTTAACCAATTATCCTCTGAATTACATAAAGCATGACATTCAGGACTTTCATTACAACTCCTACATCCTAAAACAACAGGTATTTCTATTTCATCTAGACTATTACATGTACTTTCGTATCCTTGCCAATAACTATCACCCTTACACTCCCACTCGCACTCCCACTGTCTGTTTCTATTTCTTAAACTATATACTCCTTTTTCCTTTTCAGGAAGATCAAAAATAATATTTGACTTTCCTGGAAGTTTCAATGACTTAGTTTCTCTCTTACATAAATCAACTTCTTTTTCTCTACACTTAAGCACTCCAGCACTATCATTACACTCTTCTGAATTGCTATCACAATAAATGCTTACTTCACCATTCATCCATGTATTATCTTCCTCGTTATACCACTGTACTTCCTTGATACACTCACCAGTATCTGAATTGTAATCAAACATACCAATAGATGCACAATATGGATCACCATTATCATTTGTCAGTAAAATTTGATCCCTATAAGGACATTTTACATCTAATGCTTCTTCTTCAGATAAATAACATCTATCATCATTACCTTGAGACAATTCCTTACATCCTAATGACCCACATTCTTCCTTTTTTTCTGGACAATCGTATTGACTATTACAATAGTATAAATCATCGTCATAACAATATAAGCCAGGCAACCCACTCCAATCTTCATCGCTGATAAGCTTTGGTCCCATTGGAGAGTAACAAGCAAATTGGTAAAAAGTATCCCCTTCAGGACAACAACTTACAACAGAAATTACATTTTCACCAGAATAAACCTTACATTTATTAATCTCGGCTCCTGGAACTAATTCTTCTAAACAATTTCTACCTTTAGGACATTCAGGCAACAAATCACATGATTCAGGATAATCATCTCTATTTCTAACTAAATTATAAGTACCATATTGACAAGATAATACTTCTGCTTCTTCCTCTTGTGGTATCTCTTCTTTCCCACACCTACATAAATCTTGTCCTCCGCAACATGGGCTATTTGCTTCAACAACTACTGGACATCCGGTACCGCACCATATCTGTGAATCAGTTTTTTTGCCATTCTGATCTACCAACATACCACTGCCAGTACACTGGTCTCCACCTTGTCCATGATGTATATTCTTATATTTACATGTCTGTTGTTGCGGTGTATCCTGCTGCTCCGGTGTTTCCTCTTCCTCTTCGTTGGCTGGGCATACACATATTTTTCCTGCTTCTACGCTCCCGCAATCTTTTCCAGTTGTACTATTCTTACATGAACAAGAACCGTCATCATAGCAATTTCCACAAGTCTGCCCGTCATAACATGCATAATTCCCATAACAGGTATGATCCATACATGTATCCCCTCCATCCTGTTCTTCATCACCACCTCCACTATCATTACACATACTGCATGCACTATCTACATACCAACTTCCCTGACCGCTGCAATGCCATTTACATGTTCCATTTGGATTGCATCCTGTAAATGTACCAGGCGAATGCTCTGGACATGGATCTTCAGCATTTCCATTATCTCCTCCATCCTGCTGACCGTCATCATCCTGATTCTGCTCCTGTTCGGACTGATTTCCTTCCTTGCACATCTTTGCACACTCCGGATCAGAATGAGTTAAGCACGCTTGTCCACAATATGCTCCTTGTACCCATCCATTCTCGGTACATAAAAATTCATAACCGCTTTGACAATTACAATGTGGACCAGCAGTATCTACTCCATCACAATCCAAGGCAAGTACTAAATTTATTATACTATCCATTCCGTTAAATACACTAACGTCCACTTCTTCATCACGATTCAGTTCAATTATCACATCATCTATCGGCTGCAATTCATCAGAACTTATCCCTATAACTTCATTCCTCACACCTTCTGTATATATATCTAAATTTACTGAAAAATATTCACTTAAATCAACAATATTTTCAAAATCTTCTGTCCATGTATTTGCTATATCAATACTCCATCCTGATGATTCATTCGATACTGTGCTTAAAACTTGAGACTTTTTTACTCCAAGCTCTTCATTCTCTGTATCCACACCTTCTAGTTCTAACAATATTATCGAGTCTCCCAGATAATTACCCTGTACATCTAATATTCTTCCATAAACAGGATAAGGACTATTAAGCTCATCTGCTACATCCACTGTTTCTAGAGCAGGGTAGTCATATTCTATACTCTTCATCCCAGTACTTATTCTGTAATAATACTTGCTGTTTGGCTCTAAGTTTCTCAGTGTTACATGATGTACGTAATATTCTTCCCACTTCTTTAATTCATACTCTCCATATTCTACCTCTTCTGTGTCTCTGTCATCATACGCTCTCTTTTTTCCTATATTCTCTATCACTGGTACCCATTTATCCTTCTCTGAATATATCACGCTTCCTCTTACTGCTTCTTCTGTCACCCATGTTACTGTCGCACTTGTTCCTGTTATATTTGTTACTCTCACTTCCTCTATATCTACTGTCTTCTCAGTTAAATATATCACTACTCCTGTTATTAATGCCACGACTAATATTCCTCCTGATACCATTACCAAAATCTTTCCTATCTTCTTGCTTTGGAAATATTTACCAAAATTCTTTAATTTTTCTGATATATTCATTAATGTGACTTTAATATATTATTTAACTAATTAGTACAAAGCTGTTAGCGATAAGCGAGTAGCGAAACGCAGACAGCGTGTAGCATTAAACAAAATAATCACCTAGGGTGTAAACTTTCCTCCATCCTCCTTCACCCTCACAAAGTACCCTCCTACTTCAAATATCTTAAAATCATTACCATATGATATATTTTCTTCCTTTATATAATTATCATACCTACCGCTTTCCCATCTTGTTACTGTGTCTGCTCCTATTCCGCTTCCTACTATTCCATCTATCAGGCTATCTGCTGTATATTCATTATCCGGTGATATCACTCCTACTAAGTTCCATCCTACTTCCAGATCTAATTGTAAACTTTCCTCAAACCTATTTCCTTCTATTCTCATTTCTGCTTCTTGATATACTTTTATGAAATATCCTACTCCTGGCAGTATATTAAAATCATTTGAGAATGACACTTCACCTCTTTTTGAATACACTTTCCATCTTCCACCTTCATATGCCGCTACATGTGTTGCGTATCCTCCGCTATCAGATATACTCTCAAGCAATCCATCCGCTGTTGTTATATCATCTGATACTATCGGAAATGAATACAAATTCCATCCCTGTTTGAAATCATATGATGTTACATCCTGTTTCTTTGAAAGCGTAACACCACTTGAATCAATGTATTCTTCTCCTTCATCTTTTATTCCATTACTATTTTCATCATTAAAAAATCTTACCTTCAGCTCTCCCAGCTCTTCATTTACAACTAAAGTTATTTCATTTGATCCAGTCGTTACAGTTGCCCCCTGAACTTCATACACACCCGACTCTTGAATATTTACCTCTCCTCCTGATTCTTCTGCATGTACTTTATTTATCAGCTTATTCTGCTCTATATTAGAACTTAAACTCGACACACATTCTCCATCATGAATTTTCTCTGCCCTATAAGGTACTCCTCCTGTCGCATCAACACATGTTGCCCAACATGTTGGAATATATCCGGAAGCGAATCTATGATGTTTTCTGTATAAATAACAATCGCCCTCATAAGTTTCTATACGATCTGGTATATTACCAGTACATTTTGTTGTTGAACCCGAAAATCTTCCCATACATATATTTATTGCTTCACTACCCATAGCTTCTTCCTCCATCACTCTATAATCAGTATCATTCTGTTCAACAGGAACTTCTATTTCATCTGTATCTATTCGACTTACAATCCAACAGTTTTTAGATGAATCAGCATTGTCAGTTCCATTACATGATATTTCAAATTTCATTCCATTAACTGTATATTCATTATTATCACCACAATTCATACCAATTGCTTCTTCAGGAACACCTAAATCATCAAACCCTATACTTGTTCGATCACATTTACATTGCCCATTTTCTTCTACAGAATCACTTTCACACTTTACCCCCCAATTACCATCCGTAGCACAAGTACCATCTGGACATTCAGTAGTTTCAAAACCATAATCACCAGTAATCCATTTGTTACTATTGTCATCCCACTCTATTATATTTCTATAACAAGCATCATCATATTCATAAACATTGTTCTTCACACAATAACATGAATCATTCTTATAATAGGGTCCTCCCCAAAGATCATTCCAGGGACAACTTAAAGTATCACAATATGCTTGATCTATTGTAGTTTCATCTTCCTCACTTACATACGCTTCACACAAGCTATCACATTTGGAATCTTTGTCTTCTTCATCACAACGCCAATACTTCCAACATATACAAACTGTAGAACAGTCACTAGTTTCTTGCTCAGCTAAGAAATGAACACAAAAATCATTATCATTTTCTTCCTTATCTATAAAATATTGTCCTATCTGAAAATTCAGTTTTTTCCACTTATTTATATCTTTAATACAATGTAAAGTACCTTCACCATCACTACAAATTCCTTCACAAACATCTCCATCCACTATCTCCTCTTCCTGTTCCTGTTCAGGAGCTACTGGTTGTACTTCATCTTCCTCCCCACCACCTCCGCTTGGCCTGCATGCTGCACATTCTCCTTCTGGTACTTCATCCCATGATTTCTCATTCCAATTACAATCTGCATCAAACTGTCCACAGCTACTTCCTTTACACATATACTGATACGGAGCTGATGCCTCATTTGCACATGTCCCTCCGCTTCCTCCTGATGTATCTTCACCTGATCCCTCTTTACATGCTCCATTCTCACATCCATATGTGCATGTATCGTATCTCCCAGCCTTTGTCTGTATACATCCATCTGCATCACAATATTTCTCTCTGCATACTAAGTTCCCATTCCCATCACAATATCTGCTCTCACACCAGTCTATTGTCCCTCCTGGATTCCCACAGCTTCCACTCGCACATGTTACTCCTCCTCCGGGATCCGTCTGTGCTGGACACATATCCTGACACTCTACTGTCTCTATCGTACACGGCGACCAATGAAACTGATCATACCCGTCTTTTCCCTCACATTTCACTACTGTTTTCTTCTTGTTGCATGCACAGCATTCTTCCCACCTCCCTAATTCTACTCCTGTATCATTTGGATGATTGCAGTTTAAATTTGCTGTCTCTTCTGCTTCTACCTCTTCCATTATCCATCTTCTTAATGACTCGGTCTCTTCTTGTTCTTTTGCTATCAACAGCGTACTTGCCGGCTGGTCTTCTTCACTATCTACCTGCAAATATCCCTTATTGTATCCATTTGCTGCTACTTCTATATTCTCATAATACTTTTCTCCTTCTTTCACAAACATCTCATCTAAAAACTTGCTCCTTACATTCACCATATCAAAACTATAGCTCCCGTCTCTGCTTACTACACTATACTTCGCACTTTCCTCTGTATATCCTGTCTCTCCATTCTCAAAGTACACTGTTAAATATATTATCGCATCTCTTTCTAATTCTTCTTGATTCTCATCCTTTATCATTCCATACATCGGATCCGGCGATCTTATCTCATCTATCACTTCTCCTGTTTCTATCTCAGAATAGTATGTCTTCTCATCTACTGTCTTCATCCCTGTACTTATTCTGTAGTAATACTTGCTATTTGGTTCCAGCCCTCTCAATGTTACATGATGTACGTAATATTCTCCCCACTTCTTTAATTCATACTCTCCATACTCCACCTCTTCTGTGTCTCTGTCATCATATGCTCTTTTCTTTCCTATGTTCTCCATTACCGGTACCCATTTATCTTTCTCTGAATATATCACGCTTCCTCTCACTGCTTCCTCTGTCACCCATGTCACTGTCGCACTTGTCCCTGTTACATTTGTCACTCTTACTTCTTTTACACTCGCAGTCTTTTCTGTTGCATACATTACTACTCCCGTTATCATTGCTAAGACTAATATCCCTCCTGATACTATCACTAAAATCTTTCCCATTTTCATACTCCTGAAAAAATTTACTATTTTACATGATGATTTATTACAAGTATCCATTAAAAAATAAATAAAAAAATAATATATTTCTCTCTATATCATTATGCATAAGAGATAAATGTATGTCAAAAATCATTGTCATTAAATCTCAAATTCATCTTCATAATCTACTTTATTTACTATTTTTTTCTCCCAAATATTTTTATAATTCCAAGGAATAAATATAATCACGCATCCAATCCCAAGAAAAAAGACCACTAATCCAAAAACAGTAGTAAAAGCCCATGAATCTTCTATACCTGTTTGGGGTAAATTTTCATTATCTTCTAAACTATCACTTTCACCAACTAACGAAGAATCATCATCTAAAGAATAATTACTCCCACCAGTTGTAGTAAAAACATCTCCGCTATATCCAGTTCTCGACAACTCTATATTTAAAACATCATTTTCTAAACTATTTAGATTAATATTATTTACATATCCAGTATAACCATTAGGTGCATATATTCTCGCTTCTAAACTATTACTAGAAGAGTATGTAAAATAGGAATTTAGATTAGAACTTCTTGCTGTACCAACAATAAGTTCAATACCTCCAGAACTAGTATATACACCACTAACTGAAAAAGAAATAGAACCTTCAGTACTTTCCTGTCTAGCTACAACAATATAATCATTATTTGAATAACCATCTACAAGATTTGATGTAACAGAAACTGATGACGGAATAGAGGGAGAAGTTGTAAGAGGAACATTTAAATACTCATATAAATCCCCATCATTATCAAACTCCTCACCTCCAGAAATAATCTTAAAATAATAAACCAAATCATCCTGCCTTAGCTCAGTATCAGTATTAGTAATAGTAACATGATGAGTAAACCTTTCCTGCAGATTACTTGTATTACTTTCTCTATCATCATAAGCTGTGGTGTTAACCTGTGTCTCGGAAGTACCGTACTTCACATAGCCTGTGTTAGACTCATCCGTAACCCAAATAATAGACCAAGTGCGATAATCTTTATTAGTAACCATAACATTCTGCTGTGTATTCCCATCGACTACAGTAGGGTCTCGGTATTCCTCAGTAGCACTAACATTATCTTCTGTATCATCGTCTTCTTGATCTGTAATCTGAGTATCACCACTATCATCTTCTAATTCAGCTGCATAAACTTCATTTGTGCCAAGTGTTATGGTTGGTATAGTTGGAATTGAAGTGCCTCCTAAACAAATAACTCCTTCCGGACACTCATCATCTGCTTCTTCTTCGTCAGAATAAGTAACCTCTTCATCACTTTCTTCTGGATAATCCGTTCCATCTTGGCTTGACACATTCTTTGTATCAGAAGTCTCTATTTGTTTAACTTCACTATCATCCTGCTTACTTATTACCAAAAAATAAAAAACACCAAAGCCAACACCAACAGTAATTAGCATCACCGAAATTATAATCAGAACATTTTTCATTTTATTCCTCTTTAATCATAACTAGAAAGATTAATTATCTCTGTCTTCACACTACCTTCTCCACGACCAGCACCATCTGCTGTAATATATAAAGTAGATCCATCCAAATCAGTAAATATATCGTCTAGTTTAGAATCCCTTAAATTTGATAAATCAAATGTATAATTTTTGTTTTGAGTTAAAGTCGACAACTTGCTTGATATACCCTGACTATTTTGAGCATATAAGTAAACAATCACCTCTTCATCTTCCTCATAAGGATCTTCTATAGTACCTCTAATAGGCTGGGGTACAGTAATGGAATCAATAACAGAACCAGTCTGTACTTGATAAGGTCCATTATCACTATTCTTATATTCAGTTCCTCCTACATAAACAACAAAATAATAAGTAGTATTAGCATTCAAATCACTAACATCGATATAATGCACTGAATACTCCTCTTGTTTATTATTATTATCCCTTTTATCATAGGCTATATTCTTCAAATCAGTTGTATTACTATATTTTATATATCCCTTTGTCTCTTGAGAGGAAGTTGTCCATGATACTGAAAATGATGTATCTACAATGTTGGTTATTTCTAAATTTTTAGGATCTTCTGTAGGCAAAGCTTTTGTTCTTATTTCTATAACATATTTAACAGCAAAAACAGTTAATGGTATAAAAACAACCCCAATAAGCAAAACAATAATTACAGGCCATTTGGGCTTTTTATTAATTTGTTTTGTTTGAGAAGATCCTTTGGGCATTGATTTTTTGATAATTACAATCTATAATTAATAAGTCTTTACCAGAGCTATTACATATCTATGTTACTATAAATTAAAAAATATTTACAAAAAATATTCAATAATGCAAGTTAAAAAATTAGAAAAAATTGAAAAACAAGCTGATAAGGAACTTGAAAAAGTAAAAGACATAAAATCTCTTAAGGAAATAAAAATAAAATTTTTAGGCAGAAAAGGTGTTTTGACAAATATCCTGCGGTCAATAAAAGATGTAGCTAAAGAAAAAAGGGCAGAGATAGGATCAGAAGCAAATAATATAAAGAAACAAATAGAAGAGAAAATAAAAGAAGCAAAAAACAGAATTGATGCACAGAAGGTTATTGATGAAGATAGCCATTTAGATGTAACTGCTCCAGGCATCAAACAAAAAATCGGCCACATAAATCCTGATACACTCATGATGTGGGAAATTGAAAATGTTTTTCAGAAAATGGGTTTCGATGTTTACGAGCCATATATTGTAGATAATGATTATAATAACTTTCAAGCACTAAATATACCCGAAGACCATCCTGCAAGAGACATATGGGACACATTTTGGACAGAAAACGACCTTATCCCCATAACTCATACTTCGTCTATGCAAAACAGGATCTTAAGAAATAATAAACCACCAATTAGAGCAATAGTTATAGGTAAAACTTTTAGAAATGAAAGAACAGATGCTCGTCATGAGCATTCACTCTATCAATGCGAAGGAATTTATGTAGATAAGGGGATTTCCCTATCAGATATGATAGGTACATTGAAAGAATTCTTTAGTAGAATTTTTGAAAAAAAAGTTAATGTACAGATAACACCTGATTATTTCCCTTTTGTTGAACCTGGGAACGCAATGAACTTAAGCTGTGTTTTATGCGATCAGAAAGGCTGCAGAGTCTGTAAGTACACCGGCTGGCTTGAAATAATGGGTTGCGGAATGATTCATCCAAATGTCCTTAAAGAAGGAGGAATTGATCCTGACACGTATTCCGGTTTTGCATGGGGATTTGGAGTTGATAGACTAGCAATGTTAAAGTATAAAATAAATGATGTCCGTCTTTTTCACAGTGGAGATCTAAGATTTATTCAACAATTTTAAATAATAGAATTATGTTAATATCAAAAAGTTGGCTGTTACAATATCTTCCTGAAGGGATAAAGATTTCAAATGATAAATTAAAAGAGAGACTATCTGTATCTACAGCTGAAGTAGAAAGTATAAGAGAAATCGGAGAGAATTTAAAAAATATTGTAGTGGGTGAAATAGAAAAAATTACCCCTCATCCTAAGTCTCCTAAACTTCAAATTGCAATAGTAAATATCGGAAATAAAAGAAAATATTCTATAATATGTTCAGCTACAAACATATCCCAAGGTGTAAAAGTTCCAGTTGCACTTCCAGGAGCAACTGTATTAAACCCAAAACAGAGTATTGGTAATCAAGATATATATAAAATAAAAGAAATTGAAATCCTGAAAGTGAAATCAAGTGGAATGCTTTGCAGCCAAAAAGAACTTGGTTTAAGCGACTCTCATGAAGGGATCTGGATACTGCCACCAGAGGCTAAAATAGGAGAAGATTTTGTGAAATTAATCTCTGATACTGTATTAGAGATAGAAAACAAAACCTTAACTAACAGATCCGACTGTTTCAATCATTTAGGTATAGCAAGAGAAATATCTGCAGTTGTAAAAACACCTTTTGATTATCAAGAAACTGAAGAATTGCTTATTCCAACAAAAACCTTACCATTTGTTGTAAAAGTTAATAATAAAGATTTATGTAAGAGATATTCAGCTATAGTAATCCAAGGAATTAAAATTAAACCTTCACCACTGTGGCTTCAGCTTAAACTATTAGCATGCGGGATCAGACCAATTAATAATGTCGTTGACGCTACAAATTATGTAATGCTTGATATAGGACAGCCATTACATGCATTTGATTATAATAAACTTAATACACCAAGAGTTATAGTACGTACTGCAAAACCAAGAGAGAAAATAACAACTCTTGATGGTAAAAAAAGAAAATTGAAGAAAGTTCACCTACTAATATGTGATCCTTCAGGTCCAATTGGAGTAGCTGGAATCATGGGAGGTTTAAATAGTGAAATATTTGAAAAAACAAAAGACATAATCATAGAATCAGCTAACTTTGAAATGTATAATATCCGAAGAACAAGTAGAGAACTAGGCATACGTTCTGAAGCAAGTACTAGATTTGAAAAAGGTCTAGATCCAAATTTAACTTTAACAGCACTAAAAAAAGCAGTCCAATTAATTATTGATATTGCTGGTGGAGAAGTAGCATCTGAATTAATTGACTTTTATCCCGACCCTGTCAAAGAAAAATCACTAGAAATAGATATTTCTGATGTCCCAAGACTTCTTGGTATTGAATTATCCAAAGATGAAATTAAAGATATATTTGAATCACTTCAACTAGAAGTAAACTCACCTGAAACCAACACTAATAAGATAAAGGTCACAATTCCAACATTCAGAAGAGATTTAAACATTAAAGAAGATTTAATTGAAGAAATAGCAAGAATCTACGGTTATGACAAATTCAAACCGACCTTACCTCAAAAAAAGGTAAGTGCTGTAAAAACAAACCAAAAACGCAAATTGAAAAAAACGATAAAACAAACTTTAGCCGGATTAGGTTTCGATGAGGTATTAACCTATTCATTTACAGGAGAAAGACAATATAAGAATACATTAATGAATATTAATGATTGTATTAAAATAAAAAATCCAATTTCACCTAAATTAAATTATATGAGATCGAGCATAATTCCTAACATCCTTGAAAAAGTACAGCCTAATTTAGATAATTTTGATGAAATAGGTTTTTATGAAATTTCTGAAATCGTTTTGAAAAATAACATAAAGGATGGGTTACCTAAACAGCCAAATATGATTACTGGTATACTGAGCCAACCTAAATCAAATGAAGAACTCTTCTATATCCTCAAAGGTAAAATTACAACTTTATTCAAAAACATAAATATTAGTCAAATTATCTATCAGAAAGAAGATGATACTAAATATCTTCATCCAGGACAGCAAGCAAAAATAATGCACAAGAACACAATTCTTGGTCATATAGGAACTATTCATCCTCAGGTAAAAAAGAATTGGAATATAAAACAAAATACAGTAATCTTTGATCTATATTTTGAAAAAATCTTTAAAATAGTAAAAAGAAAGAAAAAAACTTTTAAAAAATACTCTGTTTATCCGAGAGTTAAAAGGGATATTAGTTTTTGGATAGATAAAGATATAGAAATAGGAGCAGTTCTAAATAAACTAAAAAGCTCCGAATGTAAATATATAAAGAAAATTGAAATAAGTGATATCTATACAACAAAAAATAAAAAAGATAAAAAAAGTATAACTATCAATATAATACTTCAATCTAAACGGAGCACTTTAAGTGAAGAACAAATTAAAGAAGAAATGAAAATAATCATATATAATATTAAAAAAGCCGGCGGTACAATTAGAAAACGCAAATAAAAAAACAACCATTTTAATAGTATCATTACTTCTTAAGGATTTGCAGCATCTATTGTAACAGTTTGTGATGCAACTTCATCTCCATTATCTAACTTTAGAACTACATAGATTGAATAAGATCTTTCTTCCTCAGGAGCCCATGAATAAGTATATTTACCACCACCATCATAAGTCATGTACTCAGACTGAACAACTCCGTCAATATATATATCTGCATAATTAACTGAAGAAGAACCATAGTGCTTAGCTGCTATATCAGCTAACACACCTACATCTAATGTTGCACCATTGGATGGACTCGTTATAGCAACAGTATCACCAACAATTATCCTAACCGAATCACTCTCTGTTCTTCCAGCACCATCGTACGCTTTAACTACCAAATTATGTCTGCCAGCAGCTATACTTCCAGGCACTGTAATATCAGCAACATAAGGATTGCTTGAAGCCTGAGTCACATATACATCATCAATATAAACCTCAATCTTTGAAATATCATCAACCGAGGAATATGCAGTCGCTTCAACACTAAGATTTCCACCCAAATCTACCATAGCATCTCTAGATGGCTTCGATATTACTACCCATGGATTCTCCTCCCCAGATGGATTTCTATTTATATCACAGTACTCTGTTGGAGGAGGACCTTGGTCAAAAGCCTCATCCCAATACTGCTGCCACTCTTCTTTAGGCGCTTTTATATATCGGTAAACCTTATCTACCGCATAACCTAATTGTTCATCGATCTCCCTAGCCAGCCTATCAGGCTGATCAGTACATACTCTAAACACTTCAGTTGAATCCTCTTCAGGCGGCAGCTTATCCTGTATAAACAAATCAGAAATTGCCTCACAATGTTCATTAGCCAACAAACCACTATCATTACATACTGATGCTGTTACTATACCGCCAGGTCTCGGAAAAGTTGTAGGCGTAAAACGACCTATAACCTTATTTGTATAATCAATCCAAATAGGTCTGGCCACACTATATCCATATGCTGCAGTAGTCATTCTAGAATTATCATTATTACCTGCCCAAACTCCAGTGACAAATTCAGTAGAATAACCCATATAATAAACATTCCTATTATCATCACTCGTCCCTGTTTTACCAGCAAATTCATATCCAGCTGGTGGAGTTACATGGTAATTTTTAGAGACATCATTAACTAAATAACACGCTCTCTCATCAGCAACACGAACACCTTGTCTTGACTCATCCTGTTCATAATCATATATAACGTTTCCCTCACGGTCCTCAATTTTTAATATCGGAGATAAAGAATGATAAACTCCTCCTGAAGCAAAAACTCCAAAAGCATTTGTATGTTCAACCAATTTAACATCTCCAGCACCAAGAGCAAGAGCTGCACCATAATTTTCAGGACTCGTAAAAGTTGTGTAACCGAATTTCTCTAAACTATTTATAAAATTGGTTACGCCAACAATCTCGATCGCTTCAACAGCAGGAATATTTCTCGAAAGACGTAAAGCTTTTCTTAAAGTCATCACTCCCATAAAACCCCCCTCGTTATTTTTTGGCTCATAACCATTCGAGAAGGTAATTGGAATATCAGGTAAAACAGAAGCAGGATAAAGTTGTCCTGATTCAAACCCACTATAATAAACTAGAGGCTTTAAAGATGAACCAGGTTGTCTTAAAGCAACTGCAACATTAACTTTCGGTTCAAATTTACAATCTGCCCCCAGCGTACACCCTTCAGGTGACTGTTCAGCAAAATAATTTGCCGATCCTACCATAGCTAATATTTGTCCAGTTTTTGGATCTATTGTAACTAGGGCGGCATTATTTGCACCATAACCTTTAGCTAAATCTTCGACGCCACTTTTAACTGAATCTTCAGCTATATTCTGCATATCTAAATCTAAACTTGTTGTGATCTTCAACCCACCTCGTTCAATCTCAGACAAAGTAAAAGGCTGCCCATTATTATAATTTCCTTTTTGTAATTCGTCCTCAACATAAAATACGAAATGAGGAGCTTCAATATCAATCCTGCTTGATTGATAAATAATTTCTTGATCTCTGGCTTCTTGTATCTTTTCTTCAGTAATAAAATCTTCCTCGCTATCCCATCCGTTATGCTTTCTCACATACGCGTTAATTGTATCTTTTTTAGCAAGCATTTGATCTAAAACATAATTCTGTCGTGTAATAGCTAATTCTCTTGCTAAATCAACATCAGAAGCAAATAGAGGAGAGTAAATACCAGGAGCTCGAGGTAGTCCTGCGAGAAGTGCTGCTTCAGCCAATGTCAAATCTTTAATATCTTTACCAAAATATATACTTGCGGCTGTCTTCACACCATAAGTATTTCCCCCAAATCCAATCTCATTCAAGTACAACTGTAACACTTCCTGTTTCTCATACTTCTGTTCAATCCTTAGACTCAAAATTATCTCTTTAATTTTTCTTTCATAAGTTCTTTCTGTCGTCAAAACAGTATTCTTAATCATTTGCTGAGTAATCGTAGATCCCCCCCTTGGCTCACCAATTTTAAATACTTCATACATGCCTGCTTTAATTAATCCTCCCATATCAACACCCTTATGTGTATAAAAATCCACATCTTCTGCTGCTAGAAATGCCCACTGAGCTTCAAGAGGAACATCTTCTATTTGAACTATATCTCTATTTTCATCTCCATGTATCTTATAAAGTTCTTTCCCGTTTCTATCATATACATAACTTGTTAAATCCTGACCTCTTTCAAAAGGCTCATCAGGATTCGGCAACTCTGCGGAATATTTCGCAACAACTGAGAGGGCAAATATTGTCCCAATAAAAACAAAAACAAAAACAATACCAGCAAATACACCTATTACTTTCTTCAACTTAGATTTGAGAGTGTTTTTCCCAAGAGCTTTTTTACTCCAAGATCTCTTCGATCTTCCTTTTCTAGATTTTTTTAATCTTTTCTTGAATCGGGATTTATACGATCTCTTTCTATTATATTTTATAGATGTTTTAAATGCCATATCTTTAATATTCCAAATGCAATTATATTAATAATATATTATCATAAATATAACGTAAAGGGGTATAAAAAGTAACAAAAAATAATTACTATTAAAAATTGCGTCTAACTAATAAAAAGCTGGTTGTATTATCTTTATCATCTTGTAGATTCTTATCGATTATCTCTAAATCATACATCTTCGCTAATTGCTTTGGACCTAAAACAGCAATTTTTCCATCAATTTCTCCTTTTGATAAAGCGTAGGCAACCTTAGCTGTGCCGATGAGATCTCCTTTGCCGCTTTTTAACTCCATTTCTGGATACTTCCTCTTAATACTACTTTTACACTGTTTTAAAACCTGAGGATGAGTCATAAAAGTATCAATGTTTTCTTTCTTTATATCTTTTCTCTTCATTAAAAAATGCTTGATTGGAATAGAAAATTCTTCTACTATTTTAAATTTATAATTTGAAATTGCTTTAATCGACTCCTGAACTACACCGCCTACTGAGTTATGAATCGCAAATAATCCATAATCAATATTACCAACATGCAGATTTTTTAAGACTTTCTTAGTTGTATATAGGTATTTAATCTTATAATCCTTAATCTTATTCTTTTTAATATATAAATTTACTGCCTCATCATTGAAACTGCCTATTCCTCCTTGAATACCATAAATAATATATTTAGAACTAATTCTCTTCGGAAGAAGTTTATTATAAATAGAGTTATAAGCTTTACCAAATTTAACCCTCATCTTCTTTGTGTATAAATTATAGGTTTGAAGATCCAAAAACAACTCCCATGTATCATTACATGTCTGATCCATTATTTCCTGAAGCTTTTTTGCTCCTAAAGTATCAATCCTAGTAGGTTTGATATCAAATTCTTTTAGTAATCTTCCAATAAAATGAGTTACTCCTTGTGAATTTGCAGCCAATTTATCATGTTCTTTTGGAGTAATTTCAACCACTCTCAATTTATTCTTAATAAAATATTTCTTCCAAAACTTATAACTTTCTCGACTTGCATTTAAATTATTCATAACAATCGGTAAATCTTCAAAACCATTTCTACTGCTGTCTGGACCAAACATAGGATGGGTAAGAATTGCCTCTGTTTTAGTATTCCTTAAACACTTTTTGAAGATTAAAGCAGGATGTTGTTTTACTGAAAGTACATCAATTAGTAGTTGATTTGCTAAATACTGCTTATGACTTGAAACAACATCTTCAAATGCTGAAATAGGAATACAATAAAAGATCACTTCGCTTTTATACACTTCTTTAAGATCCTTCAAACTTGAATATGCTTTTACACCTATCTTTCCTTTTAATTCGTTTAATACCTTCCTGTTTTTATCATAAATTATCATTTCAAAATCATCTTTTAGAAGTCTATACAAAGTTTTTCCAAAATGTCCGAAGCCGATAATGCTTACTTTTTTAAACATAGTAATTATTTAATAAATTAATTTAAACTTTTTATAATCTTATAAACTTTATTAATATCCGATACTAATTTTTTAAAACTTTTAGTACTAATAGTCTGATTTTTATCAACCAGCTCTTTTTCCGGATTCGTATGTGTCTCAACTACTATTCCATCTGCACCTACAGCTATAGCTGCTCTTGTTAAATATTTAACCATATCTCTTCTTCCGGCAGTATGTGACGGATCAATGATAACCGGTAAATTATAGTCATGTTTTACAACTAATGCAGAATTAAAATCAAGTGTAAATCTCATAGAATCTGCACCTGTCCGAATTCCTCTCTCGCACATGATAACTTTATCTAAACCAACATATTTCGCGGCTCCCATCCATTCTCTAATAGTAGATACAAGACCTCTTTTTAAAATTACAGGACGAGGATCATTGCCTATTCTCTTTAAAAGTTCAAAATTCTGCATATTTCTAGCACCAACCCATAAAATATCAACTACATCTTCTACTTTCCCTACATGCGTAGGATCTAACATTTCCATTACAATAGGAATCTTAATTTTTTCCTTTATTTCTTTTATCCACTTAATGCCCCTTGCTCCAACTCCCTGGAACGAATCCGGCTCTGTCCTTGGTTTCCATAATTGAGCTCTTAAAGCATGAGCACCATACCTTTTAACTTTTTTTGCTATTTGGATTATTTGATCCCTAGATGATACTGAACATGGCCCAGCAACTACTAATGGTTTGTTGTTTAAAAATTCTTTTCTTGTAATCATATTAAAATAATATAAATTTAAATTCTACTAAATACTTTGATTTTCTTTCTTACAATATCCTCAATATATTCCTTTACTCCTTTTAGTAATCTATATGGAGCATATTCATCAGAATTCTGCTTAATATTAGTTTTAAGTTTATTTGTATAAGCCAAGCGAATTTCTGTATTTATATTTATCTTAGCTACTCCCTTGTTAATGCAGCTATCATACATATCAACCGACAGGAATGATCCTCCATGTAACACAAATGGTATTTCAGGCAATAATCTATTTAATTTACGTAAAGTCTCTATATCCAAAGGTTTGATCTTTTTATATTTCCCACTTTGAGTTCCAATAGATACAGCCAATGAATCTATTTCTGTTTCTTGAACATATTTATAAGCAAGATCAGGATTTGTAAGCTCTAGATTATCTTCAATTTTGTCTCTGTAATAGCATAAAGGTACTATCCCAATTTCCCCCTCAAGTTGTGCTCCGTATTGATAAGTTAATTCTCTGACTTTCTTTGTATTTTCTAAATTCTCTTTATAACTTACCTCGCCATAATCAATATGTATAGAGTTATATCCAGCATCTAAACATCTCTTTATCCAATTGTAATCTTCACCATGATCTAGATGGACACAATAATCAACTTTATAAATTTGGGACAATTTAGAACATATTTCCACAACAAGTTCAGGAGTTAAATATTTCGATTCACCAAAAGAAGTTGTAACAAAAATGATAGATTTCAAACTTGAAGCTGCTTCAAAAACAGCCTGCAGTGCCTCAATTGAAGACACATTAAAGGCACCTACAGCTTTTTTGTCTCTCTTTGCTTTTGTTAAACAGGATTTTGCATCTATTATCATTAATCTTAATTTTACAAATACAAAAAAATAACCTCCTTTTGGAGGTTATTCTAAAATGAATCTAAGTTGAGTAGAGAACTACCTCCGGAAAAGAAGGTTTGTAAAAAAGAAATAATATTTTTTACTTGTATTTAAAGTTCTCATTGGATAGTAATATATCAGAGATATAGAAATGATGTCAAATGATTCTAAAAGTAATTTTTATTTTTAATTAGAATTGATTCAAGATAAAGTTATTTAATCTTCGTCAGGAGCTGCCGAGGGACTCGGACTTATTTCTTCCTCGAAGAAATATCCACTATTTTTCAAGTTCTCAATTAAGTCATCATAGTTGTTATCATTCTTTAATTCCAGCAAATTATTAAAAGCATTATGAATATTCTGATCTTCCAAAAAAAAATCCTTTCTAAATTTGTTTTGTGCTTTATTAAAATCATCAACATACTGTAATGTATGAATAAAAATTTTTTCTTTTCCTTCAGGGTTTATCCTAATATGCAAATGATTGCCATTTAAATCAACGCCTTTGTAACTCTCAACACTCTTTTTAAGAATTGCCTGATGAGATAATCCACAACGTACTGATTTATAAATACATTCGCTCATTTTAGGAAATCTATATAGTTCATTCACTTCTCCCATCCATGTTTCTATAAAATTAATGGATCTTTGCTTACTATTACTATTAAAACCCTCAATTAATCCTCCAAGAAAATCTATTCCAGCATTTACTAAATGAAGGAAAGGAAGAGTAAAAGGGAGTTTCTCTCTTTTTAAAATATCAAGATCTTTGATCAACATAGCATCGAAATATTTTTTCAAGTATTGATCAATATAACCTTTTTCTTCTTTAATTTGTTTATCCATAATTTTATGAAAATACAAAAACAAACTATTTCTATTTCCCACTTAATAGCTAATTAAGATTTAGTTTTAAATAAATTTATTGCTTTGTACTTATATATCTAATTATAGTTATTCTTGAAGGTTACGACAATAAAAATAATTTGGGAGGTTGGCAACCCCCAAACCCCATGCCATACTTTTTTACACAAAAAAGTATGCAAAAAGTGCTGGAGTCTTTCAGTTTGCTGACGGTTAACGATCATAATTCAAAAATTTCCACCCAAATGAAATACTCCAGACCTCGATCTTTAACTATCGTATATTCGTATATAAAAATTTTTAAATACCCCAATTATATTTTGTACTTACTGATTTACGATTGTAATATCTTGGGGTGTGGGGTTGATTACGTCCGGGTGTTCCCTAATCTATGTATGTTTTTTGAAGGACTTAATCAACCCCACGAGTTTTTGTACTTTTGCGATCAAAAGTACAAAAGAATAAAAAATATATCAAATCAAAATAAAACGTATACAATACCAATCTTATACTTTTTTATTGACATTTAATATATAGTTATTGTATCATCATAATAGTCTTGATTATAAAACAATAGAAAAATGTACAACAGAAGTATTAAGTCAAACATTATTAATATTAGCATTATTATAATCTCCCATTAGCAGGAGGATTTGACTTTTCACTTCAATTTTTAGAAATTATATCCTCCGAAAGGAGGATTTTTTTATTTATCTCTAGGAAATTCAAACGATCCCGCAAAGCGGGAGAGTAAAAAATTTCCGTAGAGATAAATAATCCTGTATAAGCGAATGTAATGAGCTTATATGGGATATGGCTTAAGAAAATAGATAAATACAGAAGAACGGGACTAACAAATCTTACTAAAACATTTCACTTTGTTTATATTGTTAAGATTTGTTTGAATAATCCCTATGAACTAGGTGATATCAGGATAAATTAATAAAAAATTATGAAAATATTAACAAATGGAAGTAAAATACTCGTAAAAGCAACATTGGATGCTGGTATTAACTTTTTTTCCGGCTATCCAATAACTCCTGCAGCTAAGATATTAGAAACATTCGCTTGTAAATCTATAGAAAACAAAGATTTAGTTTTTCTTCAATCAGAAGATGAAATTGCTGCTATACACCATGCAATAGGAGCTTCAGTCGGAGGCAATAAATCTATGACAGCAACATCAGGACCCGGTTTTTCCCTCATGCAGGAAGGTCTAGGACTGGCATATGCAACTTCAGTACCACTAACAGTAGTTAATGTTATGAGGCAGGGACCATCAACTGGAATGCCTACTAAACCAAGCCAGGGAGATCTTCTTCAAACACAATATGGAACTCATGGTGACTATAAAATTATTGTTTTCTATCCAAATTCAATTACGGAAATATATGAATATACAATTAAAGCTATAAATGCTTCAGAAGAATCAAAGTCACCAGTAATAATATTACTAGATGCAATCCTTGCAAACCTTTACGAAACTATTGATATCCCAAAAGACAAACCTAATCTTATTAACCATAAATTAAAATTTGGAACATCAAACAGGCATCTATCCGGATTAGTAACTGATAAAAACGGTGTACCTAAAACTAATAATTTCAATGTGTATGATAAATGGCTCAACAAAAAATTGAAGCATATAACAAAAGTTGCTAATAAATACGACTTTTATGAATACAATAAAAACGATAATAATAAGACCTTAATTATTTCATTTGGAAGTTTATCAAGGTTAATTAAAAATAGGGGTAATTACGATACGTTCAGACCGATTACGCTATTTCCAATAAGTCCCAAATTAAAGGAAATTTCCAAAAAATATTCAAAAATTTTAGTACTTGAGATGAACAAAGGACAGTACAGTTTTGCACTTGAATCATTTCTAAAAAGAGAAATAAAAACAATTTCAATTTTGGGCAACAGTTTAAATCCAAATGATATTTTAGAGAAAATAAATGAAAAAATATAAAGCATTAAAAACAAATAGATTACCTTTCAGCTGGTGTCCCGGATGCGGCATAAATATAGTTACCATGCATCTTGCAAAATACTTTGAAGATAATGATTTTACTAATAAAAATACCTCAATAATATCGGGTATAGGCTGCAGTGGAAGATTTGCCGGATATTTCAATATGGACACAATGCATACAACACATGGCAGAGCAATACCTATAGCAGAAGGACTAAAGTTATCTAATCCAAAATTAAATATAGTCGTAGTTTCAGGAGACGGTGATCTTTTAAGTATCGGACTTTCTCATTTAATCCATACTGCAAGAAGGAACACTAATATTAAAGTAATATGTCTAAACAATTCAATCTATGCAATGACAGGCGGACAGACTAGTCCATCTACACCAAAAAACAAAATCACAACAACATCTCCTCAAGGGAATCCGTTTAAATTCATTAATGCTTATGAAATAGTCTGCAAACCCTTCAACCGGCTATATGCAAGATTAACACCTCTGACAAAAAAATTATTTTATAAAGCTTTAGATTTTGCTTTTAAAACAACAAATTTCTCTTTCATAGAAATAGTCTTTCCCTGCTATGAAAATGACCTAAGAAGATATGGAGGCAAGAATCCAATGAATGCATTAAGAACATTTTCAAAGGCATATTCAGAAAAAGGAATAACTAATAAATTAGAAAACAAACAACTTGGAATAATCAAAAATTATGAATAAAGAAATAAAAAAATTAATAATATTGGGGACGGCTGGAGATGGTATAAGATTTCTCGCAAGAAAATTAATAAATATACTTTTTGCAAAGGATAATAATTTAAATATTACTTATTATTTTGATTATGACTCAACGGTGCGGGGCGGAAAAACTTCAGCTTATATCTATGTTGATAAAAATAAAGAACCTAAAAGTTTTATTTTCAATAATTGTGACTTAATCCTATCATTAAGAGACAATGACAAATTTAATATAAAAAACAGAGAGATCATTAAAGGTATAGGTAAAAAAACTTTTCAAACTTTATCTCAAGAAAACTTTGGATCTAAACTATATACAAATATGATAGCACTGGGATATTTATCCGCAAAACTCAAACTTAGTGACTTAGCTAAATTATCTCAAAGAGTTAATTTGGGAAATATAAATAAAGAAGCTTTT
>CAZNER010000003.1:0-50366 GCA_964572065.1 uncultured Candidatus Saccharibacteria bacterium | reverse complement strand
AAGAAAAAACACAAGAAATCTAAATATAGATATATTCTTGTAATATCATTAGCATTAATACTAGTAGCAATGCTTATATATATATCAACGTCAACTACCAATCAAACCTTAGAAGACAAAAATTCGGGTATTGATAATTCAGATGAAACCGATGAAATAAAACCAAATGAAACATTGTATAAGAAAATTAGTAGCTCATCTTATAAATACATATACTCAGCTACTTCTACCGATGCAGTTAACTGGACTCCAAATGAAGAAGTAATTTTTGAAAGAGCATCAGTACCTTCAGCAGTTCTCTTTAATGGTAAAATCTATCTTTATTTTATTGATTATAACGAAGGAAATTATCAGCTCTCAGTTGGCATAAGTTCAAATAATGGGGGGACTTTTGAAAAAGCAGACATTACTTTTGATCAAATGGCGACTTCCGATGCTACTGATCCATCGGCAGAAGTTGTAGATAATAAAATAAAACTTTATTATCTTGGGTTTGTGCAGACAACACCTTTTAAAGACAAAAACCAGATTTATTCATCTACATCAGAAGATGGTATAACTTTCAGCGAACCTGTACTAGCTATTGAAGAACCTGACCTTACTGACGCAGACACATATTACTACAATGAAAACTGGTATATGCTTATCAATGCTAATAGGGCACAAGGACAGATATATGCTGAATCTTACGACAATGGAGTTACTTTTAAGTCAGTTTTCGAAACTCTTTTGGAGAATGGTGGTAGCTGTGATACTAATTTAATTAATGGTAAATTACTTACATATTGTAATCACGTTAACAGTATAAGTATTCTTCATGGTTTAGAAGAGCAAAAACTTGAATATCTGCATGATCCTGTTCTAGAAGACGAAGACTATAATCTTGCTGATCCTTCTGTATTACAACTCCCGGATGGTACTTATTTAATGTTCTATACTAAATTGAAAAAGTATTTATAAAGGTATATTTTTTAAATAACTATAAACAAAAGAATACCATTTCAATGAGAATTATTGAAATATCCGTAGTAAATTTTGTAAATCTTATACTAGCATTATAAGCTTCCACATAACATCCATTAGTAATTGTTTTATCTTCTTTTATATGTTATTTTTTTCTAAATTTTCAATAAAATTTATCATGAATCAATATTTACTAAAAGGTATACTTTTTGATTTTAATGGTGTCTTAAGTAACGACTACTTTTTCAGTTGCCTTCAAGATACTGACTCGACTTTATACAAAAGTATTAACAAATATATATTTAAAACAAGACCCAAACTTATAAATAACTGGATGAGAGGAAAGATCACATCTGATAAAATAAATAGGATAATAGCTAAAAAATTTAACAAACCTTACAGCTTTATAAAAAAAAGCCTAGAAGATAGTGTAAGAGACATAAAATTAAATCAGAAAATCTTAGGACTAGTGGATAAGTTTCATCGAGATGGTATCAAAACAGCAGTATTAACTGATAACATGGATATATTTACCAACATTCTAGTCCCTCATAAAAAATTATACAATTTTTTCGATAAGATTTTTTCTTCAAATGAGTATGGGAAATTAAAAGAAGATAATTCAGGTGAATTTATCAAAGAGGCTTTAAAATCAATGGAACTTAATCCCAAAAATACTATTCTAGTTGATGATTCAAAAAATACGGGAGTATTATATAAAAAATTAGGGGGACATTTCTTTCATTATAAAAATAACTACGAGGAGTTTAAAATGTGGCTCAATAATTTCTTTATTTTTTAATAAATCATGCTGGGAAAGGAAATCGCCTATCCGCCGTAATCTTAAGTTTGTCGAAGGATAAAGACAAAACCCCTTGAAATACTTAAGTGCCCAGAGAGATATATGCATGTCCGCCATACCATGAAGTAGATTTGTCTCACTTCATGGGTAGTCGGAAACTCTCACACTCTTAAGAATTAAATGCCGGGAAAGGGAGTCGAACCCTTACTCCTATTAAGAACTACGTTCTGAACGTAGCGCGTCTACCTATTTCGCCACCCCGGCTAGCTAATAAATAATAATTTTTTAACTTTTCTTAGCCTGCCTGCCCTGCATAATCTAATCTCCAAGTCTATTATATCTTCTAAGAAATAATAGATTTATACGAGTTCTACCAGTTCCAGCATCTGGGCTATTATCTTTTCACGTCTACTCCTGCTCATTATACTTATTTAGCTAAAAAAAATAGATAAAAGTGATTCGCAGGACTAGTTCAACTAACAAATTTTACTTCACTTTATTTGTGAAATTTAAAATTTCACTGAGCAATTCCGCCATCCTGGCTCAACTAATAAATATAATATAATCAAAGGCAAGAAAATGAACTTACAATTGAGATTACTAGAATAATTCGACTATTGAATTTTTTTACTCAATATACCACTCCGTGACTGACAGATATCTATCTTCAGGTGCAGTCATATCAGATAAATCAATCCCTTTAACCCTGGAATGAGCTGCATAAGTAAACAGTGGATGATACAAAAAAACCACCGGACAATCCTCTAACAATATCTCTTGAAACTTTAAATACCCAATAGATAAACCTCCTGAACCGTTTCTCCTTTCTCTATCTAAACTACTTAGACCATTTTCTAAAGACGCATCTAAGAGACTTACTCTTTCTATCTCTCCACTATCCCCTATTACTGCGGCTGTCTTATTAGATATATAAGATGATATATTCAATCCGGGATAATTAATTGCCTTACTGTGCCATAATCTAATCCTATCAGGATCAATAGACGTCTCTACCCCATATAACACAGCCTCAAAGTTTCTCGTTGCTATCAATGCTTCATTCAAATCACTACTTGTTCGAGGATCTATATTAACAATGATACCTAACTTTTCTAAATCACTCTGTATAATGTCTGCAACTATATTTCTATCGTATTTATCTAAATAAGAAATTTCAAAACGAAGTATCTCGTCATCTTTCATCCTAACAATCCTCCCACCAATTTCTTTTTGCTCCCAACCAGCTTCATCGAGTAATTCAGCTGCTTTCTTAACATCATATAGATATCTTGTAGCATTCTCATTATAAGCCCAAGAATTCTTCGAAATAGGTCCCATAGCCTCTACTCCAGCATTTGCTACTTTCTCTATAATTGTCTCTCTATTTATAGCCAAAGAAATGGCTTGTCTTATATTCTTATCTTGAAACACAAGTGGACCACCTTCTTTTAAATTAAAATAAAGTCCCAAATAACGCCTATACAAATTTGCACTTTGCACTTTATTTACATTAGACCAATTATTTAAATCAGACACTATAGCAGTAGATGGATCTGTTAATATATGTATATTCCCAAATTTCAATGCTTCAACAGCTTTATCTCCATCTTCAAACATAATAATTTCTATTTTGCTTATTTTAGGTTTTTTTAAAAAATATTTATCATTTGCTACTAATGTAATCCTATTATCTTTTAATGACTTAAAAATAAACGGTCCTGTACCATTTGGCTGAAGATTAAACTTTGCCCAGCTAAAAGTCGATAGACTTATCTCATCCAAAACATGTTTCGGTAAAATTCCAAAAGTAACATCTTCAAAAAATGTTGGCAAAATTTCATTCAATTTAAAAACAATTGTATAATTATCTATTTTCGTTAACTCAACTTCTTGTGCTAATTCAGCATTCTTACTTACAATAACTCCCTGATCTTCACCTCCTAACGCTTTTAATACCTCAAAAGTTGCAACAACATCATCTGCAGTAAATCTTTCCCCGTCATGCCAATAAACATCATCTCTAAGATAAAATTTATATTCTAAACCTTCTTCATCTAATTGTTCCCAGCTATAAGCTAATACCGTCTTTACCTCTCCACTAGAATTTACTCTCATAAGCGGCAGATACAATAAACTAGCTAAATCATTTTCCAACTGTTTATTCGTTGGAAGTAGGGGATTGATCCTTGAAAGACCACCTGCTCCAGTTATAACTCCTTCAACTAACGTATGGGTCTGTCCTTGTACTATCTGAAAATCGGTAGAACTTATAAAAACACCTAACAATATAAATATAACCGAAAATATAAATATATGACTAAAAGGCCTAACCATTTTATAAAACTCATAAACACTATAGAAAAATCCGCCTCTGCTAAATAACTTATCAGGATAATTCCATAAAAAATTCCTCGTTTTAATAATAAAGTTTTCTTTATGGGGTATAATCATTATTTACTAAGCATAAAGATATGAAATTGCAATACAATTTGATATAAACAAAATAGCAAGAACTACAGTAGCTCTATATAAAAATTTCTCAACTCCTCTTTTCGATCTATAAAACTCCCCACCTACATTACCAAACATAGTCCCTAAACCGGATCCTCTTACCTGTAATAAAATAGAGATAATCAATAATACACTTAGAATAATTTGTATAATCATAACTAATTGTTTTGTATCCATAGTATTAAAATTTAATCCTTAGTTACTTTTTCTAACCATCTTAACCCGGCAGATAAAACTCCAGCTGAAACACCACCAATTAAAACATTTCCTATCATATTCAAACTTACCTCAGGAAACTGAAAATACTTATTTGAAATTCCAATAATTTCACCATCTTTGAAATCAATAAAAGGAACACTAAAATTAAGAACAAAGAACACAATAATCGAAAGCATTATAGAAATCAGGAATAAAGTTATAAATTTTATTGGCAGAGTAAAAAACTTAATTAAAGGAATTACAGCAACCATAACAATTCCAAAAATTCCTCCACAAATGATATAACCTGCTATACCCTCATTAATGTCTATACCTGAAAATAAATCTGTTACTATCCAAAAAAGCATCAGGTTCAACAATACATCATATATTTTTCTATACATATCTTGAAAATTATAATAATTTTAATATCGAAACATCGTCAAAATTATATCAAAGAAATATAAAAAGTGAAAATGTATCCATCAATGACAAATCTTTTTTACTATCCTAAGACAGTATATATTTTAGGGTTTCAGAAAAATGTTACTACGTTGAGCCCGCCAATGGCGGGCTAGCGGCTTGGAGCTAACATTTGGAGCAATTAAAACTTTCCTAATCCCCTGTTTTAATAATAAGAAATATCTCTTATTATTAACTCGATAAACTTTTTTTAAAAAAGTTATAAAAAATATTTTTTTAATTTAGTATTAGCAGCTTAATCAAATCTTTACAAAAAAACCTAAAAATGTAATTATTATTTAATAATTATAATTGAAAAATGTCGAAATTAATCCCTGAAGTATCAGCACAATCTGAGCCAACATTTCCTTATGATGGACCTTTTGAAGAACCAGAACCAACCACTCCATCATCTGACGAAGCAACAGTTACCTTAACTTCATCAACTTCAGCCCTACAAGTAGGTCAGACAGTAACTTGTGATTTAAATATTGAGAGTAGTGAAGAAGCAAGCCAGGGTTACTCTATAACTATAACTTTTGACCCATCTGTACTTGAAGTCGTAGATGAAAATGCGACAGAAAGTGGTATACAAATCAATTTTTTAGATACTTCATCAACCCAACAAACTAATACAGCCAGTAATACAAATGGCACAATCACTATAACAGCAACAATTCCAACCTATGTAACAATTAACAAAAGAGTAGCCCAAATTACTTTTCGCGCTAAGAATACAGAAACAAGCATTGTAAGCATAAATAAATCAGAAAGTTATGTTAATGATATTATTGGAGACGATATACTTGGCACAACAACAAGTTTGAACTTTACCGTTACCGGTCAATCTCAAACAACAACGACCACTACAGCTTCTAATCAACAACTTCCATCAAGCGGAGTACTCGATACTCTTGCAACTTTCGGAAGTATATTCGGAGGAGTACTGATGCTTTATGTTGGTATAAAGACAATAAAGGATGGACATAAGCCTAAATCAAATATATAATTAACTACTGCCTCATAAGATATTTTCTCAAAAAGATATGATCTCTACACCTGACACTAATACATTGTTCACTACAGCTGAAAGTCTTACTTCTAATGATGCAGATCTATTACTAAAATGGATTGTATGCAGTGATAGAGATTCAAGAGTTACTATGGAAGAACAAATAAGAAAAACACCTTTAGTCCAACAAGTATTAAATCAACTCGAGCTAGGAGGATATAATATAGATAACTTCAGACTAGACCTGCTAGACAGCCTATTTGACCTTCCCATTTCAATTATAGTATTAAATACAATTACTACTGAAACATTTATAATGCCTATATCAAATACTCCAGCAGAAAGTATTCTTAGTATAATAGCAGATAATATTGATCTAGAACCATATCAAATTGCAAGAAAAATAGTACTCGAATTGACTGAATTAGGTTATTTTGATGAAGGAACTCTGATACAAACCTTAACTGCTTTCTGGAATGATTGGGGAATTCAAGATCGTAACGAATACCCTTCAGAAATTCGACCTATTCAAGATACACTCCTAGATCATTTAGTCAAGACATATATAGCTCCCTCATTTGAAATTGGATTATATATCCAAAGAAAAGCTCAAGATGAATTAGCTAGAATAAAAAACAGAATTCCAGTAATGGATTTAGTTAGAATCGGACTTGATGAAATAGATTGTATTGTTAAACTAAGAAATCCCAGAGATATAGAAGAAGCAATCGCCAGCGAAAGACTCACAAGTCGATTCATACGAAGAGTTCACGAAGACTTTTCTTCGTAATATTTTTAATATATATTACCTACTTCAAAGCATACTTTTCTATAAAATCTTCAACCATCTTTCTTGCTTCCCTATCTTCAAACTGTTTTGGCGGAGTTTTCTTAAAGTAAGCTGAAGGTTCAATTAAAGCACCTTTCAGATTATTATCCAAAGCAAGTTTCATACATCTTACAGAATCAATCACAACTCCAGCACTGTTTGGCGAATCTGCAACTGACAAACGAAGTTCTAAATTGTGAGGAAGATTTCCAAAATTGCGACTTTCTATTCTAATAAAACATACTTTATTGTCTTTCTGCCATGCTACATAGTCTGATGGACCAACATGTATATCTTCATCTTTTATCTTTAAACCTCTAGCCTCTATCTGGCTTTTTACCGAATTCGTTTTTGATATCTTTTTACTTACTAACCTATCTCTCTCAAGCATATTATAAAAATCACAATTCCCTCCGGTATTTAATTGATATGTTTTATCAACAGGCATACCCCTATCTAAGAATAAATTCACTAATGTTCTATGTACAATAGTAGCACCTACCTGTGATTTAATATCATCACCAATAACTGGAACTCCTGCATCTTCAAACTTTTTTGCCCACTTTTTATCAGAAGCAATGAACACAGGAATACAATTAACAAATCCAACTTTGGCTTTCAAACATATATCTGCCCAGTACCTTCCAGCTTTTTCACTACCAACTGGAAGATAATTTACGATCATATCAGCACCTGTTTCCTTTATAATCTTAACTGCATCAACATCCTTTTCTTTTGAAACAGGAATTACCTTCTTTAAATATTTGTTAATCCCATCTAAGGTTGGACCTTTATAAACTTTCGCACCTATTTTTCCAACTTTCGCAAAAACATCAGCATTATTTGGCTCAGCATAAATAGCCTCTCCGATATCCTTTCCAACTTTATTTGCATTTACGTCAAAAGCAGCAACAACTTCAATATCTCTTACATGGTATCCCCCTAAATTTACATGCATCAGACCCGGGACAAACTGATCTTCTTTTGCATCTTCATAATATTTAATCCCCTGGATTAAAGAAGATGCACAATTGCCTAAACCTACGATAGCAATTTTTATTTTATCTTTCATAATTTATAAATAAAAAATTAAAATAATTTTAATATTGGCAAGTGTAATAATATATAATAAAATACTATAAGTAAAATTTATTCTATTTATATTATTATTTATATATTTTATGATACAAACTTTAAAAAATTACTGTAAAGTGATAGAAATAGGTAATTTTACAAAAGCTTCAAAGGAATTATTTATAAGTCAGCCAGCATTATCAATATCAATAAAGAAACTTGAAAAGCAACTTGGATGCAAACTAATTTTAAGGAATAGAGATGGATTAAAACCTACTAAAATCGGAAGTATTGTATATAAACATGCAATTAAAATAAATAGAAATTGTAATAACCTCAAGGAAATTATTTCTGAATACAATGAAAAAGTTACCAAAAACCTTAATATGGGAATGATAGATAATGTAGGACTGATCTTAGTCAGTAAAATTTATAAAGAATTTTATAGAAAACATCCTAATATAAAAATTCAAATACATATAGACAATTCAGACAGGCTTGTAAAAAAAATTAAAAATAATAACATTGATTTTGCTATAATTACAAAAGGTAAGAAAAATCTTTCTAAGAAATTTATTGAAAAAGACTTTGGAGAAGAAAAAATGTCTCTTGTTGCTTCAACCAAATTAGCAAAAGAACAAAAAGATTTAAAGGATATTAATTTAATCTCTTATAACAAAGATTCAACTACGTATAAAATCATTAAAGAAACCCTTGATAAGAAAGGTATAAGAGCAAATTTTAATTCATATTCAACAAGTCCTAAATTCATACTTGAACTTGTTAAATTAAATGTTGGTTTTGCATTTTTACCAAACAGTTACATTCATGAAGATATAAAAAACAAAAAAATTAAAGTAATTGATACAAACGGCTTGGAAATTAAAAGAAAATTTGCTCTAATATATCTCAAGACTACCTATTTACCAAAAACTACATTAGAATTTATTGAAAAACTACAAAAAGCATTTTAATAAAATCAATATGTATAAAACAATCTCAGATCAAAGAATCTTCATGAATACAAAAGTAGAATTTATCACCTGGACTGAAACCGATAGAGACAAAGTACATGAATTATTTGATAAAGGTTTCCAGCAATTCCACTTTGTAATCGATAAATTTTCCCGTTTTAAAAAAGACAGCGAATTATCAAAGCTTAATCATTCTAACGGCAGAAAAGCCAAAGTTTCGCAGGAACTATTTTCTTTAATAGAATTTGCTTTAGATATTGCAGATAAGACTAACGGTGCTTATGATCCAACTGTTATAGACTTCCTTGAAACATACGGTTATGGTGCTAAATATGATTTCAGCAGACTAAAAAATAAGAACTTAATTAAAAAAGAAGTAGCAGAAATATTAAAAACCCGCCCATCTTTTAAAGATATCAAAATCAATAAATCCTCATTAATAATAAAGCTTGCACAAAATCAAAAAATTGATTTAGGCAGTATTGGTAAGGGTTACGCAATAGATAGAGCATTTAATGAATTACTCCCTCTTGAAAATTTTTTAATAAATGCCGGCGGTGACATCCAAGCAAAAGGAATTAACAAAAATAATAAGCCTTGGCTGGTTGGTTTAAAAGTACCTAAATTTGGACAAATTGGAAAAATAAAATTAGATGACAAAGCAATTTGCTGCTCAGGCAGCTGGGCAAGAAAAGTAAAATTCTTTCACCATTTAATTAATCCAAAAACTGGAATACCGCAAAATGACATTAAAGCGACATTTATCTTATCAAAAACAGCTATTGAGGCTGACGCCTGGTCGACAGCATTATTTGTATCAGGTAAAAATTGTAAAGACTTAATCAATAAGTACAGAATAAAAGCTGTAATAGTTAATGATAAAAATAATATTAAAAAATTTGGAATTAATTTATTAAATTTATAATATGCAGAATACAAGATTTATACTAGATAGTGCAATATTTTACTCCAATGATATTCTCAAAGTTAGAAAATTCTATAAAGAAATAATCGGATTTAAAACTGAATATCAAAACGGAAACAAATATATATCATTTATCTTTAAAAATAAAGCTAGACTTGGAATAAAGAAAGCAATAGAGAAACGTGAACAACCGGGACATCAAACAATATCCGTTGAAGTAGATGATCTTAATGAGTATTATAAAGAGATAAAAGCTAATTAAATAAATCAATAAAATTCAAACCTCTTTGCAAGAAAACAAATAAACTGTAAAATATTACCCTATTTATCTAATATATAACTTCAATATTTTGAAGATATTAATTTTTGCAGGAGGATCAGGTAAAAGGCTCTGGCCCATATCGAGAAGAAAAAAACCTAAACAATTCATAAAACTAATCGACAACACATCAACTTATTTAGATATCATAAATAAATTGTATCCAATATATGGATGGAATAATATATTTGTCTCAACAAATACCAATCATATAAAATATATAAAAGAACAAACTCCAGATATCCCTTTGAGCAATATATTTGAAGAACCCGAATGTAGAGATATAGGTCCAGCGGCAGGTCTAGCACTTTTGAAACTTAAAAAATTAGGTGTTGTTAATGAACCAGTAGCAATACTATGGTCAGATAGCTTAATAAAGGAAGTTAAAAAATTTCAAAAATATTTAAAACAAGCTAAGTGTTTAATAAACCAAGAAAAGGCAAAGATGGTTATACTAGGAGATAAACCTCTATTTGCAAATTCAAATATCGGCTGGATTAAAATCGGCAGTAAAATAAAAGGCAACATCTATGAATTCAAACAATTCCTATATAGACCTAATATGGAATTATGTGAAAATTTTATAAAAAGAAAAAATGCATTATGGAATACAGGATACTTTATATCAACTATCGATTTGATGCTTAAAAAATATGAAAAATACAATTCGAAACTATACAAAAAATTACTAAAAATAGAAAAATATCTAGACACACAAAATGAGGCTAAAATTATAAATGAAATATATCCTAAATTAGAAAAAATCAATTTCGATCATGCGGTAGCTTATCATATTACTCCAAAGGAAACTAAGATAATCAAGACTAATATGGGATGGGAAGATCCAGGAACTCTATATGCTCTAAAAAAATATTTTAAACCAAGCAATAAAAACCATACTAAAGGGAATGTTTTGACTCATAAATCCAAAGACTGCTTAATTTACAACTATGATAAAAAGAAATTAGTAGCAGGAGTTAATCTTGATAGCATGATTATAGTCAATACAAAAGATGCATTATTAGTTGTTCATAAAAATCATGTAAGAGAAGTCAGTGAAATGCTAAAAAGTGATAAATTAAAAAAAACAAAGTTAAAGAAATATTTATAACCAATCTAATAACTTTTTATAAACTCAGCTAATAAAAAATCTATACTTAATACCTTTAATCTATCAAAGTGTCTTTCTGAATCAAGATGAATCGAATCAGTTATAAATATCTTATCTATCTTACTCACCTTCAGTCTATCAGTTGTTTCAGGAACGATTAAATGAGTAACACAGTCATAATACTTCCTTGCTCCTTTCTTTTTTAAGAATTCACATCCATAAATCCTAGTACCACCAGTACTGACAAAATCATCAAATGAGATCACATTCTTGCCTTCTACATTACCTTCCAAACAATGAAAAGTTACTTCATTTGTTTCTAGATCTCTAGTCTTATCAAATTTTACAAGAGGAAGATTTAAAGAATTAGAAAATTCTTTAGCCCGGTCAAGAGCACCTTTATCCAGAGCAACTGAAACCCAATCACCCTTTAATTTACCTTTAAAGTAATCAATAAATACAGACATAGCACTTAGATGATAAACTTTCTTTTTAAACATTTTCAAAATTTCAAGAGAATGTATATCAACTACCACAAATTCATCTATACTTGAAGATTCAAGCATCCTTATTACAACTTCAATTGACAATGGCTCTCCTTTCCTGAAAATTTTATCCTGCGGCGAATATCCAAACCAAGGAATTAAAGCAACTATTTTTTCAGCACCTTTTCTCTTAACAGCATCAGCAATAAGTGCAAGTTCTAATATATATCTTTCAGCTGGATAAATAGTAGGCTGTAATATAAAAACATTCTTGTCTTTAACATTCTCTATTACTCTAATCCGGATTTCTCTATTAGGAAACTCCTCTATGTTAAGCCTTCCTTCACTAACCCCTAGTTTTTTTACAATTTTATCTCCTAATAATTTATTCGAAGATCCAGAAAAAAACACAAAATCTTTCATATGTAATTAATAAAAATTAATCCAATTTATTAATCTTACCAACTCTTTTATGATGCCTTTCCTCTTTACTAAAATCAGTTTCAAGCCATACTTTAACTATATTACAGGCTAACTCCTCTCCAATTACCCTCCCACCTAGGCATAAAACATTCGAATTATTATGCCTGCGGCTCATTTTAGCTAAATACTCATTCCCACATAAAGCAGCCCTAATCCCTTTCATTTTATTTGCAGACATACTCATACCAATCCCAGTACCGCAAATCAAAATCCCTTTTGCTTTATTCTCAAAGACTTTCTTACAAAGCTTCTCTGCATAATCAGGATAATCAACCGACTCTTCTGAATTTGTTCCTAAATCCTCAATCTCATAACCAGACTCACTTACGTACTTCTTTACATACCCCTTCAAGTTATAACCCCCATGATCAGAAGATATATATATTTTCATTTTAAATTAGATTAAATTATCTCTAGTGATTGAGTTATCTCATCCATTTCATTAATTATATCCTGAGAATCGTCATATTTTATTTCTTTTAATGGTATATATTCAATTTTAAACTCATAATTATTATAGAGGATAAATGATGATTCTCGATAACTTGATTTATATCCATCATCTTCTATTACATTTGCCTTAAAAATCGGACTCTCAAGATCATCATCTTCTGCATAAACAACTCTTATCAAATCTTTATCTCCAACTTCTAGACTTTTCTCTTTTAAAGACACTACAGTAGCATCCTCTTCATAAGTATATGGAGCGTATGTAATTTCATAATTCCAATCATCTTTGCTTAATGTAATAAAAAAGCCAAAATTCTCGGTTCCTTCAGGAGTCTTAACACAAGGTTCTCCTGATTCACTTCCAATCTCCCATCCACTAGGATATCTAAATCTAAAATTATATTCATCACTTTCATAAATAGTCCAGCCTTTATAAATATCAGATAAATTTGTCCCTGTTTTATCAAATGAATTGGTAATTTTGTCCATTATTTCAAACATTTCTAACAATTTTTCATCTCCCTTATTTGGTAAATCACTTAGATCAGATTCCTGCATTTCGTATATATACATAATTCCATAAAAATTCCCATCAATATTATCTCCTATTTCTCCTGAACCAAAGCCAGGAATAGTATAGTCACCATTTACATCTTCAGTAAAAAGTACACTCCATCCCCATGCATCATTTCCAAAATTATATTCATTTGTCTCATCTTCGAAAACATCCGTATCATCCATATAATGAGTTTTCATCTTTGCATCATAACCAGCAGGGCTTACTTCTGATTCAACGATTTCTGGATTTGTAACAACCAGCTCAGATAAATATCCAAAACCTCCTCCAGTATATAAGGGATCGACTGATATTCTCACAGCATAATTATCCTTCTTTACATCTAAAGATCCACATAACAGCTGAGTAGGGAGACATTCAATTGTATCTTCTATCTCCCAATCACTAGGATACTTAAAACTGAAACCATATTTTAAATTTTCATATATCTCCCAGCCTTCATATTCATCGAACTCTTCTACTTCCTCTTTCTGGACCTCAACTTCTTCACCATTTAACCTATTATCTACAATGTAATAAATACCTGCACCTATACCAATAAATAAAACTGCACTAACAGCCCACAAAATTAAAACAAAACAATTTTGAATGCCTAAGAACGATCTCTTTTTTTTAACACTTTGAGGTAACTGAGACTCCTGCATTGAATTTACATTCTAATATTTCAAGTATAATATAACAGACCTAAAAACAAATACAAAGAATCACTTTACAGCCTTTTGTGAAGCTGACATAAGAATAATTCCCGAAATTATCACAAACATCCCAAGTCCTTTCATAAGAGACATCCCCTCCTTTTTCAAAAAAACAACCATAACTAAGCTAATCAAAACAAATGTAAATCCAGTCATAATAGGATAAATTAAACTTACATCAAATTTCCTGTTTAATATTGTTGACAATATAAAAGTTAATCCAAAGAAAAAAAGCCCTGCAATCATCTTCCACGATCTTTTAACAATCTCAATTATTCCTCCGGAAGTTGAAAATTCCTCTGCACCTAGTTTTAATAATACCTGTCCAATAGTGTTCACAACTGAAGTTAATGGTATCAGTAAGTAATATATAAATTTCATCTTTTTATTTTAAAAATTAAATTTTTGTTTTAGGTTCATATTCAGCAAACATTCTCCCCCATTCACTCTTCTTTAACCATCTATGAAAAAGAAACTTCTCCTTTGTATTCCATCTGAAATAATCATGAAATATCTCAGAGAATAAAATAGGTATGATTACAAGTGGGGTTCTGAAAACTATTTTCTGCAAAAACTTCGTTGGTCCATACCATCCAAGCCAAGCTAATCTTTTATGAAGTGTGCTTCCTACTTTAAAATGCCAGTTTTCATCAGCTGCATCTTTATCTCCAACTATTTCAATTTCACTAGGTCTTCCAATTCCAAGCTTTTGCTCATGAGCCATTTTAATATATTTTATGCTCATAGGATCAAATCCCATCATCTTTGCCGCAACTGCATCTATAGCTACTTGATCCCTGCTCGCTAAAATAACATTCTTTTCTTCTGGTATCAAAGTTCTTGGACCCGGACCATTTCCAGCCATTGTTCCATCCATTACAGCAAAAATCCCGCTGTGAATTTCTTTTTGTATTGCAAGAAGATCAACTATAGTCTCATGAATCCATGTATGAGTATAATGTCTTTTCTTTGTTAGAAGTCCCCCGAATGCATTTTTTATAGCACCCGTAGTAGTTGTGTAAATATGGCATTTCACAGTCGGTAAATGAATAATGCTTTTATCCTTAAAATATGTAGGTATGCTTATTCCTTCCGGAAATATCTTATCTAAAACATGCATCTTAGCTTTTGGTTTATAGATTTCCCACTTTATATCCTCAGGTTTAAAGTTAAAAAGTACAGGAATATTATATTTTTTAAATATCGGTTTATACTTATTTAAGTCTTCACCTTTAAACGCATTCGTTACAACAGTTCTGTTTTGCACACATGACATCTTCTTGTAGCCCCCATTTTTAAGTTTTTTAATAACCCCCTCCAATTGCCATGGCGTTGTATTCGCACTAGGCATTGGAAGATGCCAGGAAATATTATCCTTAAGGATAACTTCTTTATCTTTAGGAAGCTCCTTTTTATAATCTGCTAGTTCCATTAACCTACCATAATCTTTTACAACTTTTTTTGGATTAGTACGTAAAACTGCTACTTTTGATTTTTTCATATATACATATTACAAAATTAAATTTCTTATCACTCATAAAAATAAATAAGAATCATACACTCTATACCCCAAAGTACAACACACATCAATAAAGGAATATCTATAAATAAAGTATGTACAGGATTTTCTCCTAAATTTTTCTTATGTACAAGGTATAGATATCGAAATATTCCATATACTACAAAGGGAATAGTAAATATAAAATATTTAGTATGAAAAGTATTAAATGTATAGAAAATATAACTAACCAAAACAGATGGGATAATAATATTCGCCATCTGATCTAACATTTCTATGCTATAATCATCCAATACTTGCCTTGTTTCACCCCCATTCTTATTTATTTCAACAAATTCCTGTCTTCTCTTCATAATAGCCAAAAATAAAGTAAGCATAAAAGTGATAATTAGAAACCATGGAGAATTAGGTACACCAATCGCATATGCCCCTCCAACAGCTCTTAAAACAAAACCAAATGAGACCATTAATGTGTCCAATATAACTACATGCTTCAACCCAAAAGAATAAAAGAGATTGTTTATAAAATAAGCAAAAATTATCAATGTTAACATTGGACTAATTACTATAGATGTTAGTAATGTCGCGAAACTTAGAAGTAAACTTACCACTAAAGCTAATCCTCTACTTAATTCACCAGCTGGAATTGGTCGATACTTTTTTATCGGATGGTTTTTGTCTGATTCATAATCAGCAATATCGTTTATTAGGTAAACACTGCTTGCAGCAAAGGAAAAAAGAAAAAAAGTTGCTATACTTAAAACAATTGATTTACCATCTGTAAACTCGTTTGCAAAAATTAACGCAGGGAAAACAAATATATTTTTTATCCAATGCTTCGGACGGCAAGACTTGATAATAGCCTTTATAGTTCTCATTATTTATACTTAAAAATTATTTATTAATTAGATACCTACATTTATACCAAAGAATATAATTTGTTTAAAGGGAAATTTATTCTTTTAATATATGATCGATTGCTGCTAAAGCCAGCTCATCTACTCTCTTAACAACTGCGACTTTTTGTTCAATCGACATATTTTCATAATCTGACCCCGAATATCCATCAGGTTTTTTACATAAATGAAATAATTTATTTATTTCATCAACAACATACTGGGAAAATCTAATGGAAGGAATTTTACTGTCAGGATCAATAATGAACATCAGATATCCCAATACTTTACCCATCATGTGACTAACAGATAATTTATTTGATGTCAGCCATCGAATAAAATCATAATCTTCCGTGTCCTGTAATAATTTTTTCTCCCATTCTCTTCTTCTACAATGCTCAATAAACGTATCATATATTACAGGAGAAATGAGATAATCATATAATGATAAAATTATTTGTCTAATAGTAGCAGCATATTCGCCATATCTAGAATTAAAATCAAAATCTTCTATCTTTGCATATAAATCATATCTTCTTTCGTGACTTACTCCAATAAATGAGGAATTATCTTTTAATATGGCTATAAATCTACAAATATCTTTTGTGCCGAAATCTCTTATTCTAAGAGTACTTAATGCTGTTACTTCTTCAGACATACATCTTAAAATTTGTTTAATTTGGCGTATTCCAATGCTAATTGTTTTACACCTTCTATTGGGCCAAAATCAACTTTAGCTATATTATCTTTAATACTTATAATTACTCCTCTGCCGAATTCTTCATGTTCTACTTTATCTCCTTTTGAGAAATTATAACACAAAACATCCTTTCTATTATCTGATTCATTATCTTCAAAAGAATAATCATCTTCATCATCATCATTCAAAGATAAAAAATCTATAAGATTTTCAGGAATATCTTCTAAAAATCTGGAAGGTATATTGCTTTGGCACGATCCAAAATAATATCTACTCTCAGCATTCGTCAGAAATAATCTTTTTTTTGCACGTGTAATTCCCACATAAGCAAGCCTTCTTTCTTCTTCCATTTCCTCTGGATCAGTATAACTCCTTGAATGGGGAAACAACCCCTCTTCCATACCAATGATGAAGACATTCTCAAATTCCAGACCCTTTGCTGAATGCATAGTCATTAATTTAACCCTATTTTTATCCTTCTTAGACTGGGCTTTAACCTGCTGTTCTTCAATTAACGAAACTTCCGATAAAAATTCACTTAACGCAATCTCTCCATCAAGTTCATCATATTTACCTGCAACTGAGAGCAATTCACGAATATTTTCTACTCTAGCTTCATTTTCTGGGGTATCATCATCAAGCCACTTTAGATATCCGCTCTTCTCAAGTACATATTCTATATATTCAGTAAACTTCACTTTTTTCAATGAACTTTTTATAACCCTGATCAATTTAACGAATCGTTCAATATGTTTTGAGTTAGTTATATTTGTAAAAACTTCATCCTCTGCTTCGAGTAATAACTCCCCTATTGATAATTCCTTATTTTTAGCTAGTTGTTTTAAATCACTTACTGTAATTGCACCAATTTTCCTAGAAGGGGTATTAATTATCCTCAATAAACTCACATCATCTTTTGGATTATAAATAATTCTCAAATAAGCAAGAGTATCTTTAATTTCTTTACGCTGATAAAAACTTATATTCCCATAGATTTGATATGGTATCGAACAAAATAACATTTCTTCTTCAATAGTCCTTGACTGAGCATTTGTTCTATATAGAATCGCAATCTCATTCAAATCTGCTCCATTTTCTATTAATTCCTGAATCTTACCAGCAACAAATTTAGCCTCTTCTCTTTCATTTTGTGCTGTAAAAATTTTTATCTTATCTCCATCATTTTTTTCTGTCCATAACTTTTTTGGCTTTCGGCTGCTGTTATGACGGATGACTTCAAACGCAGCATCCAATATTTTCTTTGTGCTTCTATAATTTTGTTCAAGTTTTACAATATTTGCCTCCGGATAATCTTCTTCAAAAGACAATATATTTTTAATAGTTGCTCCTCTCCAGCTATAAATTGCCTGATCATCATCTCCAACAACACATATATTGCGGCTTTGATCAGCAAGTAAATTAACTAAAACATACTGAACTTTATTTGTGTCCTGATACTCATCTACTAATACATACTTAAAAAGATTTTGATATTTTTTTAATACCTCTTGATTACTCTTAAAAAGTTCAACAGTCTTCACAAGAAGGTCATCAAAATCCAAAGCATTATTATTTTTTAATATTGACTGGTACTTTGGATAGACAACACTTACTGCATCCTGAAAATGCCCGCGGGAAATATTTTTATAAACTTCTGAATCAATCAATTCATTCTTTGCACCAGAAATATATGTATGAATAGTCTTTGGATTATATTCTTTTGAATTTAAATGCAGTTCTTTCATTGACTGCTTTATAGCTGATATCTGGTCATCAACATCATATATTGAGAAATTTGAGTCAATACTTATATTATGCCCGTCTCTTCTTAGAATTTTTACACAAATTGAATGAAATGTACCTACAAAGGGAAAATTATAAGTAACGTCTTTTTTGCTTTTAGACTTATTCAAATGTTTTGCAAGATTCACCACTCTTTCCTTCATCTCACCTGCAGCTTTATTAGTAAATGTAACTGCAAGAATTTCGTTCGGATATGCAAGTCTCTTCTTTAAAATATAAGCAATTCTGTGAGTAAGGACTCTAGTTTTTCCTGAACCAGCTCCTGCTAAGATAAGCAAGGGACCTTCTGTATTCTGAACAGCCTTTTTTTGACAATCATTGAGATCCTTTAAGATCATGTTCTTAACAATTTTCGGGAAATATAAAATATATAAACTTAAACACGATTTAATTCAAAAAACTATCCTTAAATTCAGGTTCCAAATTTTATAAATGTATACCATGAAATTATTTTATAATCAATTACACCAATAAAAATTATTTCTTATAATCTCAATCACTTTATATTCACTTCAAATCTTCTAAGATGCTTGTTCCCTCATCTTAATTAATTCTTCTCTATTTTTTCTACCTAACCAAGGAACTAGTATTCTCTCAGCTAACATATCAGCTCCTAAAGTATCATCCTTATTATAAGTTTTTAAAATTTTTATAAATGCTGGAGAAAAACTATAGCTTTTTATAGTTGGAATAACTTCACTTAAATTTAAACTAATAACTCTTAATGCTATAATTAATCTATCATAACAACTTAAGTCTTGATCTCCAATACTATTTAGAGACATTTTAACATAGCATAAATAAGAAACAGCATTACCAATCCAAAATCGAAGATTATTATCATCATCTTCACCCCCTTCATCTATTAATTCCTGTAAACCTCTACCTGCAAAACGAATTAATGCTTCGTACTCCAACCTCTCCATTCGTTCTGCAAAATCAATTATTCCCTCACCTTCCTCTCTTTTATACTCATCCAAAGAGACTCCAAAACCAACATCATATACATTAGTTTCAGAGACTATAATTGGGTCTTCCCTCATCCTTAAAATTAATCCAGCAATCCATTCTAAAACTCTTTTCCATAAACTAGATCTTTCAATTTCTCGTTCTTCATCATCATCTGTAACTTCAGGATCTAAACTTTCTTCACCTACCTGTGTTGAATCTGACTCTACTTTTTCATCTTCATCTACCATAGCCTCCTTTTTCCCACTTCTTCTCATCCTCCTTCCACTAACAGCTTGGACTGCTATCTCGGTTCCACCTATTGCACCTAATCCTCCTGATACAATAGATGTCCCTAAGCCAATCAAACCAGTTATTACAGATCCCGTTGCAATAGTTGTAACACCAAAACCTATTCCCTCGGCAAGAACACTTAAAGAAGCCAAACCAGAAACGACACCCGCCTTTATATTAGCCTTTCTTCTTGATTGAACAGCACATTCCTTAACCCTTTCATCAACTTGCTTATAACTATCTTTAAAACTAATAATTTGTGCAAGTGAGTTTAGAAAATGGCTTATTGCAGGTATATTCATATCTGAGTCATCAAAAAATATGACTCTTAAATTATCTGGTGTAAATGCCCCCATATGATAAAGCATTAAGATACCTCTTATTAATTTTTCATTTTGAAATATTTCAGAATTTTCCTCTAACCAGCTATTATATGGGATACCTGCATCTAGTTCATCTCCAGAAGTCATATCGTCTCTTAACACATCGTTAATCGGCAGACTTTCATAACCACCAAGTGCTCTTATTATAGATCTCATACTTGCTCCCCACGACTGTACATGATACTGCTCTGCATGGAGCATCCAAAACCATCTTTCTGGGTGAGATAACGACTCTATTGCAGCAGATAAAACAACACGAGTGTCTTCATTATATAATCTTCGGAGATTATCATATGCTTCTTGGTCTAACTCTAACTTTCTAACTTTATATACTTTCTCTTGTTCCATCATAATTCAAAATCCTCAACAATTTTAACTGCCTTCTCTACTATAAGTTATTAACTCTGCTAAAACCCTTTTAGCCAGATCTTCTCCTAACCACGCAGTTAGTAAACCTATAGAATCAGAAACACTTATAACAACATCTTGTGCTTTCAATTCATCCAATATTCCCTCAAATTGAGGAAGCAACCTTGCAGCTAACACTTCTATATTCAAATCACTATTTCCTTGTATACGTGCAATTAAATCTGCTTCATCAGCCGTCATCTCAACGATTGGACAAGCTCTCTCAGTTGTTGTAGCTCTTTCGCTTTCTTCCATTTCAATTTATATTACATATTATAAACTCTCATAAACTCCTCCCATTTATCTTCTTTAGCCAACTTTTTTAATTCCTCAAACCTTTCTCTATCCTCTCCATCTTTCTTAATTCCATTTACATTATCTTTTGCAAAAGCTTGCAAGATAAAATATTTCTTTGCAAGAAGCGCATTCTTCATCAGCAAGACTTTAATATTCTTAAATTTTTCCTCTAAATATTTCACTGCTCCTTTGAAATCCTTCTGTTTAACAAACTTCTCAAGTATCTCCAACTCTTCCTCAGTTAAATCCTTAGCATCCGTTTCAAAAAATAAACTCCAAGTCATTTTTTCAAAATTCTCAAGAAATTCATCTTTCTTTTCTATATTAATTATCTCGGTTATATTAATTTTTGATAACACTGCTAAATCCTTTGGATTAACATTTTGTTGTTTATTCATGGAAAAATGTACATTAATAAATATAAATAAATTATATCATAATTACTGCTGTTTCTCTACTACTATAAGACTATACAATTAAACCCATCTACCAACATTCTCTTTATAATCAACATAATTTTTGCCAAATGCTTTTTCTAACATTTCCTCTTCTTTTGGGATAAATATAAACTCCATAATGAATAAGAAGATCAATGGAGGTATAAATGTAACTAAAGAACCTAAAACTACAGCACTTCCCAATAGAATAGATATCATACCCAGATACATCGGATGACGGCTAAAAGAGTAAGGACCTGATGTTATAAGAGAAGTAGGTTCTTCGAACGGCTTGACCGTTGTTTTAGCTCTCTTAAACATTCTATCACTCCATATATTGATTATAACTCCCCAGACAATCAATATTATCCCTAAATAATTATAAGGATTAGGAACAATCTGGTTTAAGGTAAAAACGTAGTGTAGAAATATTCCAGCTATTAATAAAATCAGAAAATATGTAGGCGGCATAACTTTTTTCATTTATATATTCTAATATAATTAAATATCTATATACTCTATCTTCTTTTTCTAATTTTTACAATTTTAGAAAATCAAACAATTCCTTGATTTAAGACCTGCTTTTGATTTATAATTATGTGCAGCTGAAAGTATTGCCGTAACAGTATTGCCCATTTTTTATTCTAAATTAATTCCAATATGACTAAGATCATAAATCATAAAAAACAAGAAACCTCTCTCGATATACCACCAGTAGATAAAAAAATACTACTCGCAGAACAAAAAACTGAAAAAAAACAGAAACTTACAATAACTGCTTTTACAATAATAGGCTTTATCTTATCTGTTCTAATGGGTGCATCTTTCTTCTCATCTCTAAGCAATGCATTAGAAGAAAAGGATAATACTGATTCTCAATTTATACTCGGTGAAACATCCTCTGATAAAGAAACTAATATCCAGTTTGATCCAATCAACCAAATTGCTTTTATATCAAATCAAAATGTCTGGGTGTATAACCTTAAAGATAGTAATAATATACAAATCACTAATGATGGTGGAAAAAGTTATAAATATACATCACTAGCATGGAAGAATAAAAAGGAATTAAGTTTTTCAAAATGCAACTCACAGAACTGTATAATTCAAACATATGACTTGTTCGAAAGAAAAACAATAGCCGCTTTTGAAATTGAAACTTCAAATATAGCTGCAATAAGATGGTCGCATCAAGGAGATAAATTAGCCTATCTTAAACAAAATAATAATACTCTTGAATTAGAAACTATATCTAATGATTTCACTGATAATTTAACTAAAATGTCCTTCAATCCAAATAAACCGACCGATTTCCATGATGCACTTTACATACGATTCTCCCCAAATGATGAAAAAATTATGATTGTTAATACTTTTATAACGGGAAATGACAATTCGATTATAGTAATTAATAACTCGGGAGAATTAATCTCAAAAATAGACACAACACAAGATGATATGGTCTCTTTTGGATTCTTTGCAGGAAACGACATCATCTATTACAAAAAGGCAAACAATTTATATACAAAATCCCTCGATAATAAACAAGAAAATAAAAAATCAGATAGGATAGTTGGAGGTTATAACTTTGAACCCTCTCCGGATAAAAGCTCTATTTCCTATTGGACTTATGATTGGCATAATGGGACAACAACTATTTGGATATACGAAATGGGAACAGATACTGTTAAACGCTTAGGAGACAATCTTACCAATTCTTCATGGATTGATAACGATACTTTAGTCTCAATTAAAAATACTCCTTGTGTACAATGTAATCCTAACGACCTCGAAACAGAAAGTATAGTAAGTTACGATACTGAAAATAAAAGTATCGTATCGCTAATAGAAATAGATGAAATAAAACAACTATCTACTGATAACTTTTAAAAATATTCATTCTAATTTTTGCTCATCTCTAAATTACAAATTCTTATGTTACTTTTCCTCTAAATTTGTGTTATATATTATATACGTTTAAATATTATTAAATAATTAGAAATGCAACAAGAGAAAAAATTTGAGATAAAAAAACAAAATAATGAAATCACCACGACTCAAGATATAACTAATAATAGACATATTAACCAAGGGAAAAAAGAAAAAAATTCAAAAACTATTCTTGCAATAATTCTAGTGTTAATCCTTTTAGGTCTTATTATATATATCGTTTACGAGAATCTGGTTAATGATAGAACAAACATAGAACCAAATATAAATACATCAGTAACCGAGGAAGATGACACTAGTACAGAAAATACAATCGAAATATCTGAAAATCATGATAGCAATAATACTGTTGATGAGTCAGATCTATACACAGGCTGGAACAGCTATACTTACAACTATCCTAAAATAACATTACCGATTAATTCTTCAGAAGAACCAGAAACTCTTGAATTAAATCTTAAATATCCAGATACTTGGAAAGTCACTAAAAATAATGAAGAAGATGTTTTAATGATAATTAACAAAGATAATAACAAATACCAAATAAGACTAATTCCAATATATGATGATGGAATGTATTGTGTTTTTAAAGATGAAGAGAATTATGAAGAATTAAAAGATTGTCCCTTAAGTATTGCTATTGAGGAATATGTAGAATTTCAGGACGATAACTTAATTTACAGAAGAGGAAACAATCCTACAAGTATATGTGTAAAGAATAAAGAAAATAAATATGTTACCTTTCATAAAGAATTTTATATCGAAATATATTATTATGTTCCAGAAGACACATTAGATAAAAATATTCTTGAAACAATGGATGATATCTTTCTTTCAATAAAAAAGAATTAGTTTCTTAAATCCATATTAAGATTTCTGTATAATTAATAACATTATCTAGAAATAACCCCTGTTTACGAATATAGAGCTACTTTAAATTAATACTAATATTTAACAATTCTAATTTATCTTATAAAAACCATTCAAATTATGCTATAATATTGTTATATTAACAATTTAATCATCTTATTTATCATTTATCAACAAGTCATGTTCAAAAAAGGAGATAATGTAATATATCCTAAACATGGAGCTGGAAAAATTATTTCTATAACTAATGAAAAAATAGGTGGTAAAAGTGAAAAATACTATAGAATTAAATTTTTAGAATCATTAATCTACATCTCCATACCAATTGATAAAGCAAAGGAGCTTGGACTAAGATATCCCCTATCCAAAACCGGTTTAAAAAAGTCATTAAAGAATCTTAATAAAATAGTAAAAATTGACAAAAAGATTCTTGTAACTCTAGATAACGTTTCCAGAGAAAAACTTGGGAGTGGAAAAACCAATGATGTCATTGAATTAGTAAATATATTGAAATCGCTTGCTAAGCAAAAAGAAGAGAAAAATAAAAATTTCAGCTACTCTTACTCAGACCGTCTTGAAATAGCTACAGATTTTATCAAATCTGAAATAGTTCTCGTTTTAGGTAAAAAAGCCTTAAAAGAATATACCTTCTAGTAATGAATATTTTCACTTCAGTTTCTTTCACACTTTCTACTTTTATGCTATATTAAATGTAATATTGCTTAATAATTTTAAACTGCTACCCGTATTGATTATAAAATTAATATATGAAATTGTTTACCTCAAAAAAATTAAAATATAGAATATTCTCAATTTGTTTTATACTCGGAATTGCTGTCTTAATTATCCCTATCCATGTCTCAAAAAACATCGAACTTCCTGAAACAGGTAAGGAATCAAATTTAACTATAGAACTCGAAGTAGATAAAAACGATATTCAATCAGATAATCCTTCAGATGGAGCACAAACTATAAACTACCAAGTGTCAATTAAAAATAATACTGAATGCACAGAAACACCTGTTGACTCAATTCTAGTATTTGATAAATCTGGAAGTATGCTAAATCTAATCGATGGTGCGAAACAAGCAGGTATAACTTTTATTGACAATATTAATCTTGCAAAAGATCAATCAGGAATAGTAGCATACGATAGTTCAGCTTCATTAATTCAAAGTTTAACAAACTCAAGAACAGATCTAATCAATTCAATTAATTCATTATCAGCAGGAGGAATGACAAATATCGCTGACGGTATTGAAACTGCTAAAGATGAGTTGGTTTCATCACGCCATAATCCTGAAGCCACAACAGTAATAATAATCTTTACAGATGGACAGGCAAACAGACCAACTGAAGTTGACCCAAAACAATATACCATCGAAAAGGCTGATGAAGCTAAAAATCAAGGCATACGAATAATTTCCATAGCCTATGGTAATTATGCTGATCAAAACCTTATGCAGGAAATAGCTTCTCCAGGACCAGGCAATTACTTTTGGGCAGAAACAGGTTTAGATATGATACAAATATATCAATCAATAGCCGAAAACCTACAAAGTAATTCACCAGATACACAAGTTTCGATAGATTTAAGCTCAATAGAAAATATCATTGATATAGAGAGTATCAGTTCACAAGGAACTTTTAATCAAGGCAAACTCAACTGGAATCTGGGTACTCTTAAATGTCAAGAAACTGCACTACTAAATTTTTCGATAAGAATAAATAACAATGCAAATGATCTTGATATAATTGACTTAACAGCAAATGTATCTAACAGTGCAGGTGATTCAGCAGAAAGTTCTAATATAATAACAACTATTCATGCTCCAAATTTCATAATAACCAAAACTGATAATAAAGAAGAGGCTTTACCTGGTGAATCACTAAACTATTCTATAAATGCTCAAAACTTAGGTACAGGCAATGCCTATAATGTAATTTTTGAAGACATCCTTCCGGAGCAATATTTTGAACTAAATACCAGCAGTATAAATAATGAAGGTTATTTGGTCACAAATAGTAATTCGATTCTTTGGGATAATAATAGTAACGGTTTTATGCTAGACGGATCTTTCCAACCCACAGGAAGTGACTGGAATAACTCAATAAATCTAAGTTTTTCAGGAAATGTAAATAATAATCTTGAACCAGGTTTATATACACTATTGAATATATCCAGACTTCAAACTTCTAATGTATATACATTAGAAGCTACAGATGAAACAATAATTCCCTATGCTCCTGATTTATCTATTACAAAACAGTCGGATCCCCCATTCTATACATATCCTGACGGTGATATATTATATACATTGACTATAAAAAATAATGGTAATCTTAATGCTGAAAACGTTCTAGTTACAGATAATTATGATGAAATTAATCTTTCACTTAACCCAAACGATGGATATGTACAAAGCGGAAATATCATCTGGACAGTAGATAAATTAAATGCAGGAGAAACAAAAACACTTACATATACAGCTAAAGTTAACAAACAACTTCCATCATCAACTACAATCATACCTAATGAGTCGACAATTTCCTCTCGTAAACCTGACCTTAATAATGAAAATAACTCCGCTTACCATGAGTTGATAGCCACCTTAGATCCAGTATTAGAAATTACTAAAGAAGCAGATAAGACAACATATAAACTTGACGAAAAAATCATCTATAAAATAACGGTAACAAATAACAGTAATGCTGATGCTTTCAATGTAAATCTTAATGATGAATTACCAACTTGTCTTGAATATATGAATCAATCAGTAAAAATGAATGGAAATGAATTCAACTCACCTACAATTTCAGACTATTTATCATGGGATTTAGGAAATATATCAGTTAACACAAGTATTGAACTTACCTTTGAATCTGAAATAGGGGATGACTGCATTATCGGAAATCATCTTAATTCGGCACTTATCAATTGGCAAGATAAAGATGGAACTAATTTCGACCCAATATCTGACGACTATACTATATCAATTATCTCTGATTCTGATAATCTAGAAGGAATAAATTTAGATACTGATGAAGGAATAATTGAGAATATTAGTAATTGGGCAAGAATTTTAGGTGCTAATTTAGCAAGAACAGGGGAAACTCTAATCTATATAAAAATTTTATTCGGTTTATGTCTTGCATTACCATTACCTTTAATGTTAATCTTTGAAAACAATAAGAATAATAAAAATAAAAGAAAGAAAAAGAGTAAAAACTAATATATAAATTATAATTTATATAAAGTGAAACCTGAAATTAAAAAACTTCAAAAACGAATTGAGGAGCTTGAAAAAGAAATTGCTGAAAGTATGAAGAAAAAGAAAAAACCTAAAAAGAGAGAAAATTTAATTCCCTCAAAAGTACTTTATAAATGGCAGGCACCTGAAAGAGTTTTTAAAAAACGTGATAAACCATGGTTTCTCAAAATTGCTATTATAGCACTGCTCTTTATACTCTTTTTCGCTTTTCTGCAAGATTTTATAGCAATACTAGTAATATGTGTAATAGTATTAATTTCATTCCTACTTGGATCAATTACCCCAAGAACTGTAGAGCATCAAATATTAAATAAAGGAGTCAAATCTTTTGATACTCTTTACAAATGGGACGATCTAGATAATTTCCAGATTGCTGATAAAGCTGGCTATAAGATACTATATATTACAACTAAATTTAAGTTCCCTCACCGTCTAACTATGTTGATAGGCAGAAAGAGCGAGATTCCAGTTGTTAAATTACTTGGTAAAAAATTAGATTATAGAGAATATGAGGAAAAACAAGGATGGATTTCTAAAATGGCTGATGGTGAAATGGTAAATCCTGAAAAATATTCTCACCTATTTAAATATAACAAGAAAAAACCTAAGAAAAAAACCTCAAAATAATTACTTTTATACAAAATAATTCTTAATTATACCTACTAAATATCAATTCGATTATTTTGAATAAAAAAATTCGTTTAATATTACATAAGACAGATAAGTAAATAATGATATAATTAGTATAGTAAATTGCATTTGTAGCTCAATTGGATATTTGTAAACTGAATTAGAAGCCGGCGTAGCTTAACTGGATAGAGCATTCGCTTGCGGAGCGAAAGGTTGAGAGTTCGACTCTCTTCGCCGGCATATCTTCCTGTATTAAATACAGACAGTGAATACTACTTTCGAAAGTAAAAAGATAAAACTCACATAATAAACCGACCTATCAATCATAAATTTCTAAATACCCAATAAACAATCCTATTTCAAAAACTTTTAAATTTCTAATATAATACTTCAATCATTTATATAAGAAATTACAAAATGAACAATACTGCTAAAAATTCTAGACTATATTCAAAACTTTGGAAGCGGAAAAGCAAAAAAATTAAAAGTTGTAAATTTTGGATTACTTGGGAAAAATTTAAAAGCTTAATTCCTTCCAAGAATCCTATGCTACTTGATATCGGCTGCGGTATAAGACCAAGAATTCCAGTCAAAGGATCATATTTCCTAGATCTAAGTCAGTCTGCATTAGAAACTCTAGCTCAAAAAGGCGGTATCTGTCATTGTGGTGATGCTCAGAATCTTCCGTATAAATCAAAATCTTTCGATTTAATTAACGCTTCAGAGATTCTTGAACATATTAAGAATGATACCAAAGTTCTAAAAGAGATAAATAGAGTATTGAAGCCTGAAGCACATTTTTCTCTTTCTGTTCCTCTCAACATGAAATACTGGACAAAGTTCGATGCCAAAGTAAATCATATAAGGAGATACGACCCTAAAAATCTATATAATAAAATAACAGAAGCAGGATTTAGGATAAAATCCTATTATTTGAATAATCCTTCAAAATCACCTGTTTTAAAAAATTTCGCATCTTGGTTCTTATCAAAACGTCCAAATTTATCAGTTTTTCTTGAAGAGAATATAGGTTTGCCTATATCCGAAAGAATACAAAAGCTTAAGAATAGAAAATGGTGTACAGAGAATTTTGTTTCAAGACTTCAAAATGCTTCAGGTGTTATAGCTATTTGTCAAAAAATATAAATTTTAATGCTATAATGTAAAAAATAAAGGAGAGATGGCTGCTCAATGAGGGGTTAGAGAATCCAAGCGTATATGCGAAGGATAAACTTACCCGAATTAGTCTGCCCATGGAGGAAGTGGTCTTAGAAACGAGTAAGCTTTTTTAAAACTAAATATGCTTTTATAAGGAGAGGTGCCTGAGTGGTCGAAAGGGTCGCTCTCGAAAAGCGATGTCCGTCATTGACGGACCGGGGGTTCGAATCCCTCCTTCTCCGTTCGACTCATCCTTCATTACATTCAGGACTTGCTCACGACGAGCCGCTCTTTGAGACTTCGATGAACTCAATCGAATCGAGCAGAGTCTAAGTGAATCTCTCTCAGTAATAAAATACCTAATGCTTAATACTTATTTTAAATTATGATTTTTTTAAATGGACAAAATCACAAAAGAAAATGAAAAACAATGGAACAAGATGGTTAAATCCGGAGTTCCTTGTTCTCGACCCAAACTAAATCTAAATCCCCAAAAAGCAAAAGAATGGTTAGATAAAAACAACATCTTAGGTAATTTAAAAGGTAAAAAAGTTTTATGCTTAGCATCGGGAGGCGGACAACAAAGTGTTGGATTTGCGATTCTTGGAGCCAAAGTAACTGTAGTTGACTTCAGTTCTGGACAACTAAAAAAAGATAAATTAGTAGCTGAAAAACTTTCATTAGATATTAAAACTGTAAAATCTGATATGCGAGATCTATCTAAATTTAGAGATAATGAATTTGATGTTATATATCAACCTTACTCTATAAATTATATACAAAGAATTAATAAGTTATTTGATGAGGTTACAAGAGTACTAAAAAGAGAAGGAGTTTATCATCTAATGTTTCACAATCCTTTTGTTCATGGTACTTGGAAAGATGGTTGCTGGGGAAATCAATGGAAAAAGAACGAACTATGGAAAGGTAAAGGATACCCTATCTGGCAACCTTATAAAGATGGATCTAAAATTAAAACTAATGACCCAAATTGGAATTATTCAGATAAAAATGGGAAAAGAGTAAAAATGAAGAGTCCACAAGAATTCAAACATACTTTATCATCCATTATCAATGGATTAATTAAAAGAGGATTCAATATTGTATATTTGGATGAATATACCGGCAATAATTTTAACGCTAAACCCGGAACATGGGATCATTATATATCCTGTGCACCTCCGTGGCTCTTCCTTTGGGTAAGAAAACAATAATTTATTCTAATCGTAATTGTTTCATTAAGTAAATTACACAACATCACAACTTCTATTTTTAATAAACAAAAATTAATGTATAATGAAATAACTATATATTATTACTCTGCCAATGCAAGAATTTACAATTCCTTCACCTGAAGATGAAACTCAAGAAACCCCACCTATAATATCTGATATAAAAAAAACTACAGAAAGAAAACCTACAAATAAACAAACTTCTATCATTCAGAAGACTAAATTTCAAATGATGTTTTTAACAATCCTTCTTATATTAATAATCATAGCTATTGTATTCGCATACCTAAATTTCAAACCTAAAGATGAAAAAAATCAAGAAGATAATGAAGTATTGGGTGTTGAAACTCAAAATGTTAAAGAACAAAATGATACTTCCATTGGAAATACCCCTGCATCGCTTAAAAATAAAATCTTCTATACAGACGGTTTTAATATATACGAATCAGATATATCTGGTAATAATCAAAAAAAATTAACTGATTATTTAAAATTTGAAGGAATAAAGATAAAAGAATTAGAGCTAATTGATGAGAATAATCTAGGATTTTTCAGATGCCAGGATGATGTCCTTAATTATGACTGTGAAATATTAAGATTAAACAGAGAAACACAATATATTAAAGTAGTTAAGATCATTAGTAATAACTCAAAATTACAACAGCTAACATGGTCTAACGCTGAGATTTATGCATATTCTGCATTAGATAACAACTCAAATAAAATATCTGTCCATTATAAAAATGAATCTGGCGATAAACAAATAGCTGAAATTCAAACATCAAATAATCAAAGAAACAATTTTATTGAAGATGACAAACAGTTAAAATTTTCTCCAGATCAAGATAAAATATACTATCTAAATACATCATCTGAATCGGGTACAAATTTCACTATAAATATTTATAATCTAGATGGAGTAAAAATAGATCAAATCAAAAATGCTACAATGCCTTCATGGATAGATAACAATAGAATTGTGTATAGGAAATATTCAAATTTAGAACCTGGACATCTTTATATAAGAAAAATTGATGAACAATCCTCATCAAAATTATATTACTCACCTGAAGCTTCTTATAATCCTAACTCACAAGAAGATTTAATCCTATTCTGGGAAGAAACTAGTAAAGGAAAAAGTTATATATATGATCTACACGAAAATGAAAGCATTCATTTTAAAGATAATGCAATTCTCCCTGTATGGTTTACGAGTGAAAAAATCATCTATGGAAATACTAGAGAATGCAAATCAAAAGAATGCACCAATCCAAATAATCTAGAATATGAAACTCAGCTCGTCATTGAAAATTACTACATTTATAATGTTACTAACGGCAAAGAAGAAAAAATTGAAATTGATGATAGGTATCTAAGTAATGGAATCGTTACTTGGTATAATAGACATATATAACTATTATCAGGATGAATTTTCCTTTACCTTAATTTATTCAGATAGTATACTATAAAGTTGAATTATAATTTATGAAATTAGAAATATGATATTCGAAGATAATCCTTTTATTCAAAATACTAGCGTTCAGTCAGAATCAAATATTTTTATAGATCTTCTACAGACTATAGTAATTGCTCTATCTATATGTGTCGTAATTTATCTTTTTATCGCAACACCAAATGAAGTACATGGTCAGTCTATGGAACCTAATTTTCACGATGCAGAGCTACTATTAACAAACAAAATGATACAACTATTAGGTGGAACAAAACTAAAAAATATAGTAAGTGAATATAAACGTGGAGACGTAGTTGTATTCAAACATCTCCTTTCTCAGGAAGATTTTATAAAAAGAATTGTAGCTGTCGGAGGAGACACTATTATGGTAAAAAATGGCAATGTCTATGTAAATAGTATACAACTTAATGAAACTTATCTTCCCGAAGAAACACGAACTTCAGCTGGAAACTACATTACAGAAGGACAAATGATGAAAGTTCCAGAAGATTCATATGTGTGTTTCGGTGACAATAGGGGTAATAGTACTGATTCAAGAAGTAATCTTGTAGGATTTATCAACAGGAGTCAAATGAAAGGTAAAGTGTTTTTTAGATACTGGCCGCTTGATTTATTCGGTACTATAAAAGGACATAAATATGAAGAACTCGAGACTAATGCTAATTCATCCTATATATATTATACAAAACTATAAATGTTTATAAGATATGATCTTTTCATTCACTAACCAAAAAGGTGGAGTTGGTAAAACTACTACTGTATTAAATTTAAGTGCTTTTCTTGCTAAAAAAGGCAAAAAAGTACTATTAATTGATCTTGATCCACAAGCAAATTTAACATCTGGTATTGGTTATAGACTTCCACAAGAAAAAAAAGACAAGGACAAATCTCCAACTATCTATAATGTTTTAATAGAAAATCAAAACATATCAAGTGCTTTTAAATCAACAAAAATTGAAAATCTTTTTCTTGTCCCTTCAAGCTTAGATTTAGCTGGAGCTGAAATTGAAATAGTAAATAAAATATCTCGAGAGAATCTATTGAAAAAAGCTCTAAAACAAATTCGACAGCAATATGACTATATATTTATAGATTGCCCTCCTTCTTTAGGTCTATTAACTATAAATGCCTTAGTTGCTGCATCTAAGATCGTTATACCTATACAATGTGAATACTTTGCTCTAGAAGGTCTTAGTCAATTATCAAAATCTATTGATATGATAAGAAAAAATCTAAATCGTACTCTACAAGTAGGAGGTGTCATACTAACAATGTACGATGCCAGAACAAAATTGTCAAAAGCAGTCGAAGAAGAAGTAAGAAAATTTTTCAAGAAAAAAGTTTTTAAAACTGTAATACCAAGAAATGTTAAATTAAGCGAAGCCCCATCCTACGGAAAACCAATTATTCTTTATGATAAAACCGCTCCCGGCTCAATTGCTTACGAAAAAATATCCGATGAATTTATAGAAAGATTTAATAAAAATTAACAAAATCATCTTTTCATATTAGCCTACCACTGTTATAATGTTTCACAAATGAATCTTTAAAAATATGAAAAAAACATGGAACCAATTCTACAAACAAAGAGGAAGATTTTATCTTCAGCCTCATCCTTCTATAGATAAAATAATTAATAAATTCATGGATTATAGAGTAAAAAGAGTTCTAGATTTAGGATGCGGAAGTGGAAGACATTGTATCAGATTAGCCAAATCGGATTTTAAAATGATAGGAATGGATTTCTCTAAAGAATCTCTTAAACTAGCCAAAAGGTGGGCAAAAAAAGAAAAACTAAAGATTAAATTTATAACTGGTGATATACACAAGAAAATACCTTTTAACAGGAAGCTTTTCGATGGAATACTTGCTATTGATTCACTGCATTATGATACCATTGAGGCTTTAGAATTTACATTAAATGAATCGAAAAGAGTTTTAAAAAATAAAGGGATAATATTTATCACTCTTCCAACTCAGATATGTAACCCTTTGATGACTCATTTAATTTTTTCTAAAGAAGAAATTGTTAATCTTGTATCTAAGCATTTCAAAATTATCGATAAATTCTTAGATAAAAGAAATTTTCTATGCGTCTTTGGTTTACATAAGAATTAATAAATTATATTTAATTTGAATATTAAAACAGATGAAAAAAAACAAAGTATTAGGTAGAGGACTTTCAGCTTTAATATCAGAAGATACATCAGTTGATAAAGATCATTCATATATTCCAAATTTAAAAACAACACAAATAAAACCAAATCCTTACCAGCCAAGAATGGAAATAAAACCAGAAACATTAGTAGAACTTGCAGATTCAATAAGAGAAAATGGAATCATAGAACCTTTAATAGTTACTCAAAAAGACGACGATGAATATGAACTAATAGCCGGAGAGAGACGTTTAAAGGCTGCAAAACTCGCTGGAGTAAAGACTGTCCCAGCAGTAATAAAAGATGTCACTCCCAAACAAATGCTAGAACTTGCTATAGTTGAAAATATCCATAGGGCGGACTTAAACCCGCTTGAAGAAGCTCTTGCTTTTAAACAGCTGATAGATAATCACAAAATGAGTCATGCTCAAATAGCTAAAAAAGTAAGTCTTTCAAGACCAGCTGTAGCTAATAAAATTAGACTTCTAAACCTACCAGAACTTGTAAAAAAAGCTCTGTTAGAAGAAAAAATTACTGAAGGCCATGCAAGAGCCTTACTTGGTCTTACTTCATCTCAAGCAATAAATAGCGCCTATAAAAAGGTTGTAAATGAACAACTCAGTGTGAGAGCAACTGAGGAATTAGTTAGGAGACTTAATCTAGGAAGACCAACAAAATCTAAAAAGAGTAAACTTAAAATCGACAAAAAAACAATAACTTATGAAGAAAATCTACGAGAAATATACGGAGAGAAATTAAGAATCTTTCGTTCTAAAAGAGGCGGAAAAATAGTTATTCCTTTTAAATCTGATAAAGAACTTAATCAAAAATACAAGATGTTAAAAGAAAAATAAGCACCTTTTATCTTAGCCTCCAAATCTGCTACAATATAGTATTATTCAATTCTCAAAATGTATAATGCAATCAAAAATATAACGGCTCAAGAAATTTTAGACTCACGAGGGAATCCTACTATTCGAGCATATATTACTCTAGATGATGGTACAAAAGGAGATTTTTCTGTACCTTCTGGAGCTTCAACGGGTATATTCGAAGCACTAGAATTAAGAGATGGTGATTTACCAAGATATCAAGGTAAAGGTGTATTAACGGCCATTGAAAATATTAAAGACAAAATAGCACCCAAATTAACTGGAATGGATCCACTAAATCAAGAAAAGATAGATGAAACATTAATAGAACTTGATGGAACAAAGAACAAATCAAAACTTGGAGCAAATGCTTTATTAGCTGTATCTTTTGCTAATTGCAGAGCAGCTGCAAAGAGTCAAAGCCGTAAACTTTACAATTATTTAAACGGGATTATATCTAAATATTTAGACCAGGTTGAAAACCAACCCCTCACTATTCCCTGCCCTTTATTTAACATTCTTAATGGAGGAGCCCATGCCGATAATACATTAAGCATCCAGGAATTTATGATAATTCCAATAGGAATCGAAAAATTTTCTGAACAACTCAGAGCAGGAGCTGAAATCAATCATAGCCTTAAAAAAATCCTAAAGGAAAGAGGTGCAACAACTTCAGTTGGAGATGAGGGCGGCTTTGCTCCAAACCTGCCGACTGACGAAACAGCACTTGAATTCCTTCTCGAAGCTGTAGAAGTAAGCGGATACAAAATAGAAAAAGAAATATTATTCGGACTTGATGTTGCGTCAAGTCAATATTGGGAAGAAGACGATAAAGTTTATGCTATACCTAATATATCAGGTGAAAAGGTTTTAGTTGATAAACCAGCCAAAATAAGCGAATTTTATATAAACCTAATAAACAAATATCCTATTTATTTAATCGAAGATCCTTTAGCTGAAGATGATTGGGATGGTTGGAAATCTCTCTCAAAAAAATTTAATTTTAAAGAAAAATTACTTGTAGGAGACGACCTAACAGTTACCAATCCTAAAAGAGTCAAAAGAGCTGCAAAAGAAAAAATTATCAACGGACTTATAATTAAACCTAACCAAATAGGTACATTAACAGAGGTCTTTGAAGTAATAAAATTATGTAATAAATACAATATTACAAAAATTGTTTCACATAGATCAGGTGAAACTGTAGATACTTTCATCGCTGATCTTGCTGTAGCATGCGGATCACGGTTAATAAAAGACGGTGCGCCAACAAGAGGTGAGAGAACAGCCAAATACAATAGGCTTTTAGAAATAGAAAATGAATTAAATTACACACCATCATCTTTAAATTATTAAATAGAAAATTGGATTGGAAATAAGAAAAAAAAGATTAACAGTATTGTTATTTCTTATCATAATAATTCCTACAACAATATTACTTTTTCTAAAAGTAAACTCATTAAACAATGAAACAAACACTCTAGATAGTAATAATAACGCAAATGAGGACTCCATCGATATAAATATTGATGAATTAATGAACGTTCCCTATGTATCAGAAAACATTTCTTTAATTGCAGTTGGCGATTTTCTTCTTGATAGAAACATAGGAAACAGAATGAAGGAAACTAATGATTACCATTTTCCTATAGAAAACACAAAAGATATTCTTAGATCAGGAGATTTAACATTCTGTAATATTGAATGCCCAATTTGTGAGGGGGCTAAAATTGGAATAACTCAAGTTACATTTAGAGCTGATCCTGAAACGGTAGAAGCACTTACATATGGAGGATTCGATGTAATCTCTCTTGCCAATAACCATACAATGGATTTTGGAGAAGATTGTCTCATTAAAACCTTTGACTATATAAATGAAGCATATATTGAATATGTTGGTGCAGGCAAAAATATCCAGGAAGCTAGAACACCATTAATTAAAGAAATAAAAGACACAACAATTGCCTTCCTTGCTTACAACGATTCTGATGTAGTCCCTTCATATTATTTTGCAAGTGAAAATTCAGCCGGAACAAACGAAATGGATATATCAAGACTTCAGGAAGACATTGGTAAAATCAAAAACGGTGAATATGGAGATGTTGATTTAATCATAGTATCTATGCACTCTGGAACTGAATTTACACCTATCCCAAACTCAAGACAAACTAGCTTTGCCAGAGCAGCTATTGATGCTGGAGCCGAAATTGTCTTAGGACATCATCCCCATGCCGTACAGCATATTGAACAATATAATGGTAAATATATAGTTTATAGCATGGGTAATTTTGTATTGGACCAGATGAGGTGGGAAAATTGTACAAAAGAACTACTTTTAAATTTATCAATTTCTAAAGATAAAGTAACTGAAGTAGAAGTAATTCCATTACGTATGAAAAAATTCTGTGAGACTAATGTAGCATTTGGAGCTGAAAAAGCAGATATACTAAATATAATAAACTTTGATACAGAAACTAAACCTTACATCAGCTGTGAGGATGGGATTTATAGTGAAAAACAGAGAGATATACTTATAAATCTGGATTCTAATACAAATGAAAACGAAACGACTGAAAATACCATAGAAATTCGAAACGAACAAAAGATATGGAATATAGACGAAGAAAGACAATTAAATGTTGTAAATGTAAATAATAGGATATATTTAATTGAGAATAATGAAATTATATATCGTTTCAGAAATGATTGGATTATAACTGATTTCGCAACAGGAGATGTCAATGATAATGGGTCTGAAGAATTAGCAGTATCATTTTGGAGAGTAGGAGATAATGGCCAAAAATTCGGAGACTTAGAAGGATCTCGATTTAACAAAAGAGGTAATCATATTTTTATATTCAGCTTTGAAAATAATCAATTAAATAAATTGTATTCTAGTTCAACTATCAGTCTACCAATAGTTGATTTAAAAATCTCTGATCTAGATCAGGATGGAAAAGAAGAATTAATAACCTTAAATGGTAAATATGAAGACTACGATAACAATAACCTGAAAGGAAATAAAATTTATATTTGGGAATGGAATAATGAAACATTTTCAAATAAATTTGAAAGCTCAGAAATGGAAATTGAGACAATGTGGATTAGCCGTAATATGGTTTATTTGGAGACAACATAATTTATTTGTTACATAATCATATTTTATAGTAAAATATACTATATTAATTCTTGTTATATATAAAAATCCTCATGTCTAGAGTAATTGTTTCTGCAGGCCATACTAATAAAGAACCGGGTGCTATTTTCGAAGATTTTAGAGAAGTAGATCTAACTAGAAAAATAGCCCATCAAGTTACAAATAAACTAAGAGATATAGGTATAATAACTATATCCATACCTCCTGAACTTGAACTTCCAGCTAAAATCGAATGGATAAATAAAACTGGATATAGTGAGGAATCAGATGATATATGTATCGAAATACATATAAATGATGGCGGCAAAAGCGGAATTGAGGGATGGTATAAAGATAAAGGAGAAAATGATTCATATAAATTGACTAAGTCTATTGTTGAAGGAATATGCAATTTAACAAAACTAACCAACCAAGGGATAAAAAGCGAATATGACCATCCTTTAAAATCTTTAGCCTTTCTCCATAATACTAATCCAACAAGTGCATTAATTGAATGTTTATACATAGATAATCCAGAAGATCGAAAATTTTTAAAAGATGATTCAAAACTTGATTTACTAGCAACAGGTATAGTTAATGGAATAAAGAATTATTTAGGAGTTAAAGATAATATAGATACCCCACCTGGCTCCAGTACAAGCATGGGAATAAATCCCCAACAACCTAGACCTCTAACTCAAACTCCCCAATTTAATAAACCATTAACAAATCAATTTCCATCCACAGGTTTAAATACCAATGCACCATATACACCATATTCTAGTACACAGCCATATAATAGTAATTTGTCAAAACAGCCACAAAACCGTGAAGATAGAAAAAAGATGATAGAACATAAATATCATCAAATACTTGGAAGGAAAGTCAGTAATCAGGATTTAAACTACTTCTTAAATTTAAACTTATCCGAAAATCAGATGATAAAAAGATTAGTAGAGTCTCAAGATCATGCTGATTTGGTAAAAGAAAGCCAAGAATATAAAAAAATAAAACCTAAATACGATAAGCAAAAAATTGAAAATAAGGAATTAAAATCTAAAATACAAGATAAAGATGCAATTATTAAACAACAAAACGACCTAATTGCACAAAAAAACAAATCAATACAGCAATTACAAAAAAATCATGAAGAAATTAGCCTTCCTCAGGAAAAAGAACAACAGGTACAACCAACCATAACTCCACAACAACCAAATAAACAATATAGAAAAGAAAATTTTATAGATAGAATACTTAATAAACTAAATAATATATTTGACTAAAATCTTAATTAAACCTTTGATTACAATGTTTTCTTGTATTCATCCTCTTGTAAACTTTAAATTAACTTGAATATTTTCCCTAAAAAAAGTATCATTAGATCTGAGTGTTCTAATTTAGACAATTAAGCTAAATATTTATAATATGTAAATTAATATCAATAGCTTAATTAAATTTAGACATAAAGTTTAATTACTAAAATCTAAAACAAAATAGACTATTGAGAAATTAGTCCGCTCAAAAAGTATAAGAGTTTTTATGAAGTTTTCGTATATCTTTCTGATTCAACAGAAATGATAAATGCTAATTATGAAACTAAAACAAAAAAATAAAGTAAAAATTACAAATGAATCAAAGGGGTTAACTGTTTGTGTTAACCTTATTGCGTATAATATACCTACTTTATAAACCCTCCTATACATAAAATAATTATTTATTAATTAAAGTAAAAATGACTATTTTAACTATCGTGTCTACCACCATAGGTCTAATTGGAACAGGTGCTTCAATCTATTTTCTACAATCAAATAAAAAACTAAAAAAACAAATAAAAGATAAACAATTTCAAGAATTATCTGAGGAAGAAGCAATTTCACGTTCAAGTGAAAAAGCTAAATCAATCCTTTTAAAAGCTAAAAATGAGTCTCTTGAAATTAAATCCAAAACCGAGAAAAAAGTTCAAGAAATGTATGATGATTTAGATGATAAAGAAAAAAGAATAGATGTAAGAGAAAGAAAACTTTCTCAAAAAGAAAAAACCTTATATAAACAAGCAGATGAATTAGAATCAAAAAGTAAATCGCTAGATCAAGCTAAATATGATGTAAAAAGATTAAGAGATAAATTAACACTAAAATTTGAAAAAATTGCCGATCTAACAAAAGAGGAAGCTCAAAAAAAATTATTTAAATCACTTGAAACTGAATTAAAAAATGATATAGCAAACAAAATTAAAAAAGCTGAAATCGAAGCCCAAAGAAAGGCCGATGAAAAAGCTAAATGGGTTCTGATAGATGCTATGCAAAAATCAGCGACTGATTATGTAGCAGAAACCACAACTACAACAATTGATTTGGAGAATGAAGAAATAAAGGGGAAAATAATTGGTAAAGAAGGAAGAAATATTCGGACATTTGAAAAACTCACCGGTGTAGACATTATTGTTGATGAAGCTCCTGGAGCAGTAACTCTCTCTTGTTTCGATCCAGTCAGAAGAGAAGTTGCTTCTCTTGCACTACAGAAACTATTAAAAGATGGTCGAGTCCATCCAGGAACTATTGAATCTACGATACATAAAATCAAAAAAGAAATTGGACGGGAGATTAAGAAAACTGGGGAAAAGCTTGCTTATGACTCTGGTTCCCCTGACTTACCAATTGAAATAATCAGACTACTTGGAAGATTCAAATATAGATACAGCTACGGACAAAATTTAATAAAGCATACTCTTGAAATGATTAAATTAGGATCAGCCCTTGCAGCAGAACTAGATACTGATGTGGATCTCGTTAAAAAAGCTTGTCTATTGCATGATATAGGTAAAGTAATGGTTAATGAAATTGAAGGGAAACCTCACCATATCATTTCAGGAGAAATTGTACGAAAATACTTACGAGATGAAAAACTTGCTAATGCTGTTGAAGCACATCATGGTGATATAGAAGCAAAATCGATAGAGGCATATATAGTTAGAATTGCCGATGCAATTTCCGGTTCAAGACCAGGTGCAAGAAGAGATAATTATGAAGAATATGTAAAAAGAATAAGAGCTCTTGAAGATATAGCAAATAAATATAAAGGAGTTAAGGATGCCTATGCAATTCATGCCGGAAGAGAAATTCGAGTGCTAGTTAAACCTGATGAAACATCTGACAAAGATAGTGAAATAATCGCACATAAAATTTCGAAGGAAATTGAAGATACTCAACAATATCCAGGAACAGTAAAAGTAACTGTTATTAGAGAATTTCGCGCAGAAAAAAAAGCTAAATAATTTACTTATTTAAATTAAAAAAGTGTTAATATTAGAAGCATTCTTTTTCGCAATTCCATTATATGTATCCAACTCTTTCGCATCTTTATCAATGTCTATACCTAAACTTAAAGACTGGTCAACCCCAATCGATCTAGGTAAATCTATAAATAACAAAAGAATCCTCGGAGATGGTAAAACATTCAGAGGATTAACTTTTGGAACTTTTTGTGCCATTATAGCCGGATTTCTCCAGTATCTTTTTGTAAAAAAATCATGTATCAATTTTGAGTATTTGATCTCGTTTAATAATGCTTCTTTAGCCTTTTTCCTCATTACCAGCTTCTTACTAGGATTCGGTGCATTAGTTGGAGATAGTATAAAAAGTTTAATTAAAAGAAGAGTTGGAATAAAACGCGGGCGTCCTTGGCCCCCTTTTGATCAACTAGATTTCTTAGTTGGAAGTATTCTATTTGTATCAATATATTACTTCCCAGGATGGAAAATTATTTTAGTACTTCTAATAGCAACTCCAATACTTCATCTTTTATCAAATATTACGGCTTATTTACTAAATTTAAAAGAAGTCTGGTGGTAATCTTTAATAAAATGATTTAATACTAATCATATGTTAAAGTCTCTTGATATAAGATTAATCAATTTCTACAAATCATTAAAAAAAATAAAGAACAAATCTTTCACAATTATTTTAAAACCTTTTTCTAATTTAGGTATCTGTGCAGATTTAATTTCCTTCATTGGATTGTTTTTTGGTATATTGTCGGCCATATTCATACACATTTCTTATTTCCAATTTATAGTATATTGGACTACCGCTCGAATACTAGATATGTTTGATGGCACAATGGCAAAATTAAACAATAGGAAAATCCTAAAAAATATTAATGTCGATTATTTATGCGATAATATTATTACGATAACCTTCTTTATAACTTCAATTCCCCTTATTGGATATACTATACCTATTTTGACAACTATATTATATCTAATTCATTTAAAAGTAGCTCTAAAATTTAAGGGGAAGAATTTATTTGTTCCTAGAGGTGATTATTCTCAATTTCTATTCTTTTTCAAGAAATACAAATTAGGAATGATACTGCAAATTACATGTACATTATTATTCCTCGCTCTGTTTAAAATATCTAATAAGAATAATAAAATTTAATCTTTATTATATAAAACAAGTCCTTCCTCAAGAGCATCTTCAAGAAATCCCTCTCCTTGACTTAACAAAAGATCAAACTCTTCTGGAGTATAAACTAACGGCTCAATTGAGGGAAAACCACCTTTACATACTTCCAATGATTTCTTTATTCTATCAAAAAACTTTAAATCAGTATCAGCAATAACCATAAAATCCAAAGTTCCCGCCTTCTTTATTTCCCCTCTAGCAAAACTGCCAAAAAGAATTACTTTTAATGGATTAAAAGCTTCCTTCAACTTATGCACACAATCATCTACTCTTTCAGCAATCTCTGGATTTTGTCTAAAAAATTTCTTGCTTGACTTATACATTTTTCTGCTTCCTCTAATTTAATAAATTTATGTGGAGATAAATTCTCTCCTGGAATAAGAAATGGATACCTTGATACAAAAGTAAAAGCCTCTAAATCTCTAAATTCAAATTTTGTTTTTTTAAACTGCTTATTTGCTCTATTACAATAAGACATTAAAACTGCAAGCTTATGCATCTTAGGAGGTCTCCACCCAGCATGAACCAATACTGACTTTAAAGCTTTTTCGACCGACTGTTCACATTGAAAGGTTGTCCATTCATAAAAACCATTATCCTTACTTAAATTTGCAGCCTGATAATCATATTCAGCTTGTTTAAGCCATACTTTATATCGTTTTCCCTTTCCTTTTGAAGTTATGCTCTTTAACATAAAAAATACTTTACAAATACCTAGCCATTATAAAACTAAATCATCTTCATTGCCAATCAACATAACTTTGCTTCCCTGTAACATTTCCTGAACAAAAGAATCTCTTCTTTTTTTACGTAAAATAAATTCACTTTCTTTTAAAACAGTATAGTTTATTTCTCTACCTGTCTGTCTTTCCGCTCTTTGTACAGCAGCTGTTAAAGCCGGAACATTAACTTTACCAACTAAGATTAAATCTATATCATTCATACTAGATCTTATTCCCTTTGTATAAGCTTTTGTAAGAAGCGCAAACTTCACATCACCTAACTCTTTTTTACACCTTACAATTTCCCCACCAAGTCCATAAGTCTTATAAACTATTGTTAACAATTCATTATAAAATGGAAAAGAATCTAATAAGGTAAAGTAAAGGCGATTTCCCTTTTTCTCAGACTTTAAAAGTTTAATTTCTTCTAGCCGTAAAAGTTCCCTCCTTACAGCATTAATTTCTTCACCTATCTCCCGAACAACACCTCTTATATGATAAGGTACATCTGGATGTAAGAAAAATAAACTTAGTATTTTTATTCTTACTTTGGAAATAAATAGATATTTAACAGCTTTTTTCAAATCTCTCATATTTAATCTATTATAATAAATTAAACTAATACCCTGCTTTATAAAAAGCTTATTATAGTTAAATTAAGTCTTACATTCACTAATCAAGTTCATATTTTTTCTTTACAAGCTTAACTAATTTAGTCCTAAGTTTCTTATCATCATTAATAGCCTGTTTTACACCATCTCTTCCTTGTGCTATCTGTTCTCCCTCAAGTTTATACCAAGATCCAGCTCTTTTTAAAACCCCAGCTTTTACAGCTGCAGCCAGAATACTCGTTTCTCTATCTATACCTTTATCAAAATAAATCTCAAACCAAGCTTCCCTAAAAGGCGGTGCTACCTTATTTTTAACAACTTTTACCCTAGTCTGTCTTCCAATAATTTCATCTCCTTTTTTTATTTTCTCCTTTGTCCTTATATCCATTCTGACAGACGAATAAAATTTCAAAGCGTTTCCCCCAGTAGTTGTTTCGGGATTTCCAAACATTATGCCAATTTTCATACGAATCTGATTGAGAAATATCACAGTAGTTCCAGTCTTTGATGTAATAGCTGTTATCTTCCTGAGTGCCTGACTCATAAGTCGTGCCTGAAGACCCATATGAGAATCCCCCATATCTCCTTCTATTTCAGCACGTGGTGTCAGAGCAGCAACCGAATCAATAACAATGACATCTACTCCACCGGATCTAACTAATGTTTCTAAAATTTCCAAAGCCTGCTCCCCAAAATCCGGTTGAGATATATAAAGATTAGCTACATCGACTCCCAACTTTTTTGCATATTTCGGATCAAGAGCATGCTCTGCATCTAAAAAAGCAGCTGTCCCACCAGCCTTCTGAGCTTCAGCTATAATATGTAAAGCTAATGTTGTCTTACCTGAAGCCTGTGGTCCATAAATTTCTATTATCCTACCTTTCGGAACACCACCAACTCCTAATGCTATATCTAAAGACAAAGCACCTGTTGATATTACATCGACATCCTGCTTAGATCCTTCTCCTAGCTTCATAATAGATCCTTTTCCAAACTGTTTCTCTATCTGAGAAGTTGCTATCTCTAAAGCTTTTTCCCTATCAGATTTCTTCTTGGAGGTGGAGGTTGTTTTTTTAGTCTTCTTTGCCATATTTGTATAAACTTAAATAAAATATACACAAAAAATCATTCGCTTTTGAAAACTATCTAAGGGGCAGCCAAAACTTAAGTAATATTGCATATAAGCATATAAAATTATTCAACCTCTATATATCTGAGTATAAATATTACACTCAATTAAGGATAACAACTTAAGACACAAACGTCAATAGGGAAATCATAAATAATTAATAATATTTACTAATATTTATTGAATAACCTTAACATAAGTATTTACAACCCATCCTTCTTGTCCATTTGCTGATATCTTATAATAGCCACTCTCATACTCTTGGGCAATATATCTCTCTCCTGGTGACACCTTAGTAACTATATCTCCTAATCCAGGTCTACTCCTAACATTTAAATAACCAACAGGGGTATCGGTTATCTCTATAATAGTTTCTTCTATCTTGTTAATTTGTATTGAAACTTCAAACTCCGTACCTCCAATAATATTTTCTCTAGAATCTACCAAAACAAATCCTTCTACTTTTTCTGGAGGAAATAAAGGAACATATACATTAAAAGCAAAAACCTTTGTCTCATCTATTGCTAATCTATCTCCTTCACTTAACAAAGGTACTCTTGAAAAACTCGCCCATTCATCCTCAATATAAAAAGAGCTTCTTTCATCATCAGTCCTCGTAACAAATATATTACTGCCCAAACTAGAATATATATTGAAATTACCAATATTTTTTACCTCAAGCTTAATTTCAGCAGTACTGGTTGGATCTTGTGGCTCCTGGGGTAAAGTTACTTCAGTAAGTTCAACTGAAAATGAAACCTCAGCAGGAGAATAACTACTCGCTAAAAATTGTTTAATCGATTCAAGACCTTCCTGCCAGCCTAAACTTGCATCAACTAAATCAACATCCTCAAGTTTAACTCTTTCCCCAAATTTATAGGTTAGTTGTTTTACTTCTATACTTCCTGGATCAATTGCGTATTTGTTAATTTTCTCAAGAATAATATCCTTCAAGGGCTCAATTCCAGTTATCGACAAACCATTATTTTTATTTTGAATATATGCTATTAAAATCGTTTCACTAGTATCTCCAATACTTATCTTAGATTCATCTCCATACTGATTTCCTGAATATACATCTCCATCCTCTGTTACTAGATAATGAAAAGGAAAATCACCAAAACCAGAACGTGTTGCAAAATAATAATATAACTCTTTCATATTATCCTGAATATCTGAATCTGTATCTTTTACATCAAGAACAATTAACATTAACTTACTAGGGAAACTATATTTCTCTTCTCCGGTAACAATATAATCATCAGCGTGCCATTCCTTTCTATCTATAATCAAGTCCGACTCTTCAGCCCTAACCTCAGCTACATTTACACAAAAAAAGAATATAGTAATACCTAATAATAATTTTTTAATAGGAAAAACGTTCTTCACAAATAGTTTCTAAATTAATAACTAAATTCCTACCCATTTCTATTCTAACATTAATCTAACAAAAGTTTAATATTCTATATGTTCTTAAATTACGACAATTAATAAATCTAATGCTAACTTCTCCTCAAATTTTCCCTCTTTTACAACCAAATCTGTCTTAAATAATTTCTGATATAACTTTCTAAGCTGTTTTAAAGTAAAGTTATAGCTATGTCTCATAGATTTTTTTACTACAAAAGGATGTAACTTTAAAATTCTAGTAATTTCTGATTGACCTTTACCCAGATTAACTAAGTATTTAATCATAGATAGTATCCTAAATTGCCTAGCAATCATCCCTACAATCATAACAAAATCCTGCTTTTCTCTTAATAACCTTTCAATTATTTTCATTGCCTTAGCCTTGTCACACTCACTAACAGCATCAATAAATTCCCATATATTTTCTTCAGCAGTTTTTTCGACGAATCTATCAATATCCCTAACTAATAATTCATCTCTCTTTTCAGTTTTAATTAAATCTGCCAAATTATTAACAGTATAAGAAAGCTGCATTTGATCGTCCCCTATTTTCATAATTAATCGATCAATACAATCCTTATCGTACTTTACTTTCTTACTTAATAGCTTGCCTAACCAAATTTTCAATCTCGAATACTGTAATTTCTTAAATTCTTCAACAACGCCTCTTTTCTTTACCAATTTATAAAATTTTTTCCTTTTATCAAAGGATTTATCTTCCCAAAAAACAAAATTCATATTCTTATGAGAATTCATATAATCATAAATATTATCAATTACCTCTGCTTTACTAGATAATAAACGCTTAATGATTATTAATTTATCTTTAGAGAAAAGGGATAAACAATCTGCATCAGAAATAATTTCATTGAAATCTTTTATTTCATCTACATTAAAAATTTGAATTTCGCCACCATAGCGATCGATAAATTCATTTTTAATCTCCTCGAGACGCTGAACACTCAAGTATAAATTATCCCCACCGATTAAATATAACATCATCTAGATTTTTAAATTCATAAATTAAAAAAAGAAATCTATTTACATAATATTAAATTATTCACTCATCTTTAAAAATCAACTACACAACTATAAATCTGGACTAGAGTTATAATTATCAACAACAACTTTTATTTCATCTTGTAAAAAGTATATTGATTCAATAGTTGTAATATCATTCCTGAAAATTACACTACTAAACAATAACGAATCTATTTCTCCTGAAACATTTTCATTATCATTCTGTATATATTTACTGATCATATCTATAGAATAATCGCTTACGTCAATTGTACCAAGTTTAACATTAGAAGTGCTTATTTCACCTTCATCATCACTTGTTATAGTAATAGTAATCCAAGGCAGACAATCTACGAATCTAATAAAAATTTTTGCAGTATCTTTCTCCAAATCGCTTCTAATATCCATATCCCTATACTTCTGTTTAAGCATAGCGTTAAATTCATCTTCCGATAATATAATTATCTGTTGACTATTTCCCGATATAGATTCATCAATTTCATTTTTTAACTTGTCAAGATCAATATCTTTTACTTCCGGAACCTCAATATCAGGATTAATTACCTTATCTAAAACCTCTGCAATAGATGGACCCGCAAATATTACTAAAAATACAATTGCTATAATTAAGATCAAACAGCCGCTACATGTACCTATCAAACAAGTACTCAGACTACAACAACCCTTTTTCTTTTTTCCCTCTTTATTACTTATCACATTTTGCTCCTCTGTTGTATCAACATTTTCAATATTTGTTTTTGTTGAAACATCACTTTGCTGCTGAACATTAACTCTATCATTTACTTTATTTCCCTGCTGCTTGACTTCCCTCTCTTCGCTTTGTACCTCTCTTTTTGATCTGGTTTTCGAATCAGATACGGGTTCATTCGACATTTCACTCTCTTTTGGAACAGGCTTTGTATCACTTTTATCTATAGAAGAATCTGTCATCTTAGTCATTATATTGATTTAAATATTATTTAAATCAATATAATAAAAAAGACTAAAAAATTCAAATTCCCCAGAAATCAGAATAAACTAATTTATACTTGTGGCATCTTTTTCTGCTGGATAAATCTGGTAATGGAGTCTATCAGTTTCGTTATAATCTCAATTTCGGGATCTCTAAAAACAAAAGAAAACCATAGATAAACACACAAACCCGGGACTATAGTTGAGATAGTTAACACCAACACATTTATTGTCCTCGCTGTATCTAAAACCCCATCCCATATCTTAAACAGCATATACATAAAGAAAGCCATCACAATTCCAAAAAACATTTTCTTTATACTTGGCAACCAGAACTTCTTGAAACTTAATCCACCAATTTTCTTCGTAAACAATGCTATAAGAAAAACAAATGCCGTTGAGTAAACCAAGCTTGAACTAAATGCCAGTCCTCCAATAGCCGGAGCTCCCTCTGCTTTGGAAAGAAAATAATTAGGATCCCAAGTTATTTCTCTCAATGAAAAATAATCAATATGGCTAAAGTAATTAGTAAATAATATTCCTGTAAAAATACCACCTAGAACTATAAAAATACCTACAAATAAAGGCCTCAATGTATCACAGGTTGCACAAAACGCTCTATTGATAAAAGCTATAAGTATCTCGGGGATTAACCCCAAAGAAAAGAAGAATACAATCCAAGCAACCATAAGCGTATTTCCCCATGTAAATTCTCTACCTAAAATACCATATAAGAGCCTAACTATAGGCAGCCTCAAAACTAGAAGAATCATAGTTACTGGAATAGATAAAAACAATATTTGATTGAAAACTTTAGAAAATATCCTTTTAAATGACTTAATATCACCTTTAGCATACTTCTCAGACAAATGAGGTAAAGATGCAACAGAAAAAGTTGCTGAAAAAAGGGAATAAGGAATTGTTACTAAACTAACTGCAAGATAATAGGCTCCAAGCGGAGCTGCACCAAGTCCAATAGCAATTATACGATCAATAAAGATTGCTATCTGATCAGCAGCTAATGTTACTATCCTAGGAAAACCAATCTTAATAATTTCCCTTAGTCTCTTACTTTTTAAATCAATAAATAATCTGTATTTAATTTTCAAATGAGAGCTAAGTGGTAACTGAATAAGAAGATGCAATACTGATCCGATTAAAATCCCCCATGTTAATCCCCATGGACTTCCATCTAATAAAGGTATTAAAATAATAGCTCCTACTAATATTCCTAAATTATAAAATAAAGGAGCGAGCTGAGGGACAATAAATCTTTTGAATGCATTCAATGCACTAGATAAAAAAGTACTGATTCCAAGAATTATTTGCGGAAGCATCAGCCATCTCATCATCGAGACAATCTGATCAATTTGTTCCTGAGAAAAAGGTTCTATAGGATTAGCAATCTTCTTAATGATAATTGGAGTAACATAACCCGAAAATAATGCTACTAATATCGAAATCAATAAAAATATTGACAAACCAATATTAACTATAGAACTGAAAATCTTCGAAAAAGATCCATTCTTTTTCGCTTGAAGCTCTTCAACAAGAATTGGGATTATAACTGCAGTAATAGTACCAAAAATGAAAATCATAGAAAGAGTTTCTGGTAAAGTATTCGCAGCTATAAATAATCCGTATTTCTCAGTACCTAATTGAGAAACTGCAACAGTTTTTGTCAATACACCAACTATCTTCGTGATGGTTAAAATAGCCATCATAACTGCT
>CAZNER010000002.1:0-55600 GCA_964572065.1 uncultured Candidatus Saccharibacteria bacterium | reverse complement strand
ATCTATAGAATAACTGGTTGTTTTTAATCGACTTAAATCGAAATCAAAAACATTATTTTTCAAAAAAGCTCTTGGAAGAGCTTGATGATCAATAGAATCACTTCCTGATATATCATTTATAAGATTTATTTTTGCGTGCCAAAACAAATATAATGAATTCACTTTGTTCGTAATTTTTATCTTATATTGCTTTCCGTCTCTTACTTCAGAGAACTGAGCTTTCTTTAATACTTTACGAAATTTTTCTCTTAAAATTATAGAAAGAATAAAACTAAATAATAAATATATCACTAGAAATAATAAAAGTGCTATAATGATAATCTTAAACTCATATACAAAAGTATATACTCCAGTGATATCTATTCCTGAGTTTCTTCTTAAAGATATATCTCGTATATACAAAAATTCATCTATAGTAGTTACTATAGTAATTATAGATATAAGTGCTAGTATAAATCCTAGAGGAGAAAAAACATTAAAGAAGTAATATATATTTATTATTTTTTTTATTAACTTTTTGAAATTAGAAACTTTCATCATCAATCATTTTTTTCAAAAGCATCTCTTCTTCACCTCTATTAACACCATAAACTCTATGTAACATCACTGGTATAAATAATTCATAAATATCATCTCTTGTAACAAACTCTCTATTATATATATATGCATTAGCTTTTAACGCCCTTACAAGTTTCTTTCCTGATCTTGGACTAATTCCCAGATAAAAATTACTTTTTTCTCTTGATTTTTCAAATATTTTTAATAATTTTTCCAAGATCTCATCTTTTATAAATACTTTTTCAAATTCTTTCTGCCATCTTAGTATTTTACCTTTAGATAATTTATTTATATTAATATCATCAACATCAAACTCAGACTGTGTCATAATCTTTTTCTCTGTTTCCCTTGATGGATAACCTATCCTAGTTTTTATAATAAACCTATCAAGCTGAGCTTGAGGCAAGGGATATGTACCTATAAATTCAACCGGATTTTGAGTAGCAATTACAAAAAATGGTTTTTCTAATTTATAAGTTTTATTGTCTATGCTAACCTGCCTTTCTTCCATTGCTTCAAGTAAAGCTGATTGTGTTTTTGGTGATGCTCGATTGATTTCATCAAAAAGTAATACATTTGTAAAAATAGGACCCTCTATAAAATGAAATTTATTATCACTTTGATCAAATATATTTACACCAGTCAAATCTCCAGGAAGAACATCCGGTGTACCCTGAATTCTTTTGAAATTTAAATCCAGAACTCTTGAAATTAACTTTGTTAATCTTGTCTTGCCTGTTCCAGGAACATCTTCAAGAAGGATATGATCATTGCATATCATTGCTATAATTATAAGCTTGGTAACATGAGATACTCCAAACATTACTTTTTCACAAGTATTTATGATCTCCTGTATATCTGAACGAAGTTTCGGCAATTTATTATTCTCCGTCATTGTTATATATTAATAAGTAATTACTTACTAACATAACGGATTATTTACTAAAAGGCAAAAAAATAATAAGTTATTAAAATTACAAAACTCTATTACTATTTAAGACATAGTAGGAGTAAATTATAATTAATCAAAAAGCTTAGATTGGTAATAAGCATCCGTTACTGAATCAGATCTTTCTCTTGTAATAAAATCTAGAGGCTCAGGAAGACCTAATTGTCGATATACTTCATCTAATTCCATCCTCATACAAATATTACCGTCCATATTAAAAGCTGCAATTTCAATTATTTCTCTTAGTACGTTTGCCCTTTTATTTAATTCACAATATGCCTCAACATTACCTCGACTCAATTCATAATCTGCCCACAAACATAATGCTGCATGTCTTATAACACAAATATAAAAACCAAATCTAGCTGATATCGCTTCGATGCATCCATCATTTACACTAATTAAACTATTAACTCCATAAACTTTATGATTATATATTTGTATATCATCTTTTCCATCTAAATATATTCCCAACTGAGCAAATCCTCCTCGTTTTGCAGCCATTAATCTAGATTCAGTAACAGCCCCGCATAATACTTGTTCTGGATACTGAATTCTCTTATTCTCAAATATCCTTACCATTACTTCTTCTTTTAAACATGAAAAATAGTGATATTCAGCTGATAATCCTTTTGGTCCCGACTCTATCATTTAATCAATTATTACAAATTACATTATAGAATATTATATCATGTTTTTTTATAACAAACCTCAAATATTCTTAACTAATATCAAGAATCGGATATAAACAATAAGAAAGATTGAATATAATTAGCTATCTTGTTTAATAGGCATTAATTAATTTCTTAACATTTTCTTGAATAAATTTTGTTGTTTTTCCCCATTTCAAATATCTATTTAGGCTTTCAAGTCTTACGAACTTTTGGAAACTTATATCTCCTGAATCCGGATCAGCTACAAATTTATCTTTTCTTTTTATCCTTGCAGTAAATCTTACTTGATTTCCTACATATTTAAATTTACTATCTTTCATTATATAGGTTCTCTGATAAAATAATGGTTTTATTGTTTCTCTAGAAATAACAACTGCAGCCTCTTCATAAACTTCTCGAATAATAGTATCCTCATAACTCTCACCTTTCTCAACTCCGCCTCCAGGCAATATCCAAACCTTTCCTTCTCCTGAAACTATAAGAATTCTACCTATTTCATCTAATATAATTCCGTATGATTGTATTACATTTTCTAAATTAGAAAAATCATCTGAAATAAACAATTCAAATCTGCATTTATATCCTCTCCAGTCAGTTTCATTAATAACATCAGGTTGTTTTTTTACTCTATTTTTAATAGGCATAATAATAAAATAAAAAAATAAGACTTAAATTACATAGATTATGATTATACTATTGAATAATAGAAAAATCCAAAATTTTTAATCAATCTTTTCAACAAATATACCTATTATCTTGTTGAAAAACGGATATACCATTAAACAAGAATGTTGTTTTATCTTTGTTTAGCATCTGTTAATAATCTAGAACTAATTACTATTAGTCCTTTCAAGACGTTATTTGTAATTTAAGGAAATCCTTATTTTTTCAAATTGAGCTGCTCTTTTGCATAATCACTTAAAACATGCCTTCTTGCCCATTTCCTCTGATTATTAGTAAGATACACTTTACGTAATCTCAAAAAATGTGGAGTAACTTCCAACATTTCTTCACTTTTTAAAAAAGAAAATGCAAAATCTATTGTTATAGGGATTATAGGTCTTAGAACAGATTGTGTTATCTCATCATGTTTTACTCTATGAGCAGATTTATGCCTCGCTTTTGTTACATCGACCTCCAGATCATTTTCGTATTTATTAATGCCAGCAATCATCCCCTCATATACTACAGTTTTCGGATCGATAAATAGCTCTCCCCTTTCTTGTGCAGAATTTAAAGCATAACTTAAAGCTGTTCCGCTTGTATTAACAATTAAAACCCCATTTCTTTTTTTAGCCTTCTTTTCTGAATAAGGGACATATTTTAAAAAGAAACTTTGCATAACAGCCGTACCTTTCGTATCCCTCATCAATTTACTCCTAAGTCCTAGAATATCATAAGTTAATATTTGATAAGTAAATTTTGCTACTTCATTTTCTGATTCTAGATTAATAAGCTCAGCATTACGTGAACCTAGCTCCTTTGTAACTGCTCCAATATAATCTTCCCCGACAGTAATTACTAACTCTTCAAGAGGCTCCATTTTTTTATTATCCTTTATTTTATACACAACTTCCGGTTTTCTAATTTGGAACTCATAACCTTCTCTTCTCAATGTTTCAATTAAAATCCCGAGCTGCAATTCTCCCCTACCTTCAATATCAAATCCTCTTTTATCATTTTTTTCTATCTTTAATGCAATATTTACTTCTTTCTCTTCTTGAAGTCTTCGTTCTATCTGTTTAATTGATATATATTTCCCATCTTCCCCAACTAAAGGAGAAGTATTTTCCTCTAAAGTAATTTTAACTGAAGGAGGAGTTATTCGAATATCGGGTAATGGAGAAAGATTTGAAGGATCACACAGTGTCCAGCCAATATCAGAAGAGCTAATACCTGAAACGGCAGCTATTTCACCTGTCTTAATATGCTCCATATCAATCATCTTTAATCCCTCCCTAAGCCGTAGACACTTAACTATACCAGATTTTACAAGATTACCATCAGGAGAGACTAATTTGATTGGATTACCTTTTCTGATTTGACCTTGTTTTATAGTCCCGATAAAAAAGGTCCCGTAATGTTCATCATAATCCAGAGAACTTACCTGCATCTGAAAAGGTTTATCTGGATCTCCACTTGGTTCAGGAATCGATTCAACAATCCCATCCAAAAGAACTTTTATGTCACCTTCTGTATTTAAAACATCCGATGGTAATTCTTTAAATACTTTTCCTTCACGCCCTATTGCATAAAAAACTGAAAAATTTAATTGGTCTTCATCTTTTGCAATAGATAAAAAAAGATCGTGTATTTTATCTAATGTTTTTTCAGGATTTGCTAACTTTTTGTCGATTTTATTTATAACCACAATTGTTTTCAAATTTACCTCTAAAGCTTTTTTTAATACAAACTTTGTCTGAAGCATAGGTCCCTCTTGTGCATCTACAATCAACAAACAACCATCAACCATATTTAAAATTCTTTCAACCTCTCCTCCAAAATCAGCATGACCCGGAGTATCAACAATATTAATCTTATAATCCTTATATCTTACTGATGTATTCTTAGACTTTATCGTGATACCTTTTTCTCTCTCCAGTTCAAAAGAATCAAGTATCTGGCTTTTAGCCATTTCTTTTTGATTTTCTCTAAAAGTATTTGTCTGTTTTAAAAAGGCATCAATCAAAGTAGTTTTACCATGATCAACATGTGCTATAACAGCAATATTTCTAATTTTATTCCGTGGAACTATATCCAGCATTTTATTAATTTAATCAAAAAACCCAAATAGGGGAAAACAGAAAAACTTTAATTATTATATAGGGATTTCCAATAATTATCAATACTTTTAATATTCTATTTGTTTTAAAAAATTTAATAATCATTGTCTTATAGGGTATTATTTTAGTATAATACCGCATAGTTAAAGTATATAATTAATCTATATTATGGGAACAACAGAACAGATTGCACCGCCCCCTATACATCAGCCACCAGCTATACAGCAGACAATATGTGAAGAACCGATAGAATGGGGAACACCTGCAACTAGAGAATTAAATGCTAAATGTGATACAAGATTATTTACTTTCAATGTACCTAATGAGGGACGACATCCATTTAGAGTAGTAGCAAAAGTTGAAGGGGAAGAAGTTGAGGTATCTTTAGTCAGTCAAGATAACCGAAGATTAAATTCCACTCCCACAGGTGGGATATCAATAAATATTCCGGATTTACAGCCAGGAAACTATGCTATACAAGTCACCACAGAAACAACTTCTACATTATCTACAGTCATAACAGCTACTTTGAGTGCTCCTGATCATACAGTTGATATACATACACTAGATACTGAACCTTTTCTTCCAGGTAGAACAGTTGTTACAACTACAGTTGAAGTATGTAATCAAGACCCATTAACTTCAACTGCTCAGGTCACTATCACCAAGGGTCCTTGGGTAGAAATACTAAAAAATGATACTTTTAGTATAACTTTGCCTGTAAACTCATGTGAAAGTGTTGAAGTACCTATAGAAGCAAATCTCGACAATTGGGGAATCAGAACAACAAGAACAATGACTTTAACAGCAACTTCTCAAGCCTCTCTTGGAAATGCTACTCAAGTAACAGAAGAATTGGTTCGTGGAGACATTCGAACTGTATATCTACCAGTAGCAATGGGAAGAGAAGGTAAATTAACAGCAGGAGTAATAGCTATTGGTAATGGTCCACAAGAAACTCTCAGAACCTCAATGGAAGAAATAACAAAATATGTTTATCAATATTTATCAGATACATTAGGTATGACTCCTGAAGAAATCCTAGCTCTTTTACAAGAACCAGCAGATTTAGACGGAGACGGTAAACCTGATTCAGATATGACTGATACTACTTCTGAGGAATTCTTTTTAGAAACAGAAGTATTTTTAAGTAAACATCCTGGTGAAAGGGTACATTCTTACTTGTTAGGTCATGGATCTAGAGAAGAAAGAGCTAGCATTGCTCTTAGATGCAATAGCTCTTCTTGTCCGCTTGATTACAAATTATATGCTGATGAGTTTAATGAGTGGCTGGAAAGAATGATTGAGCAACATAATAATAAATTTGTTTTTGTTATTGAATCCTGTCATGCTGGGCGACCAGGTGGATGGATATATATTATAAATGGAACTCCTGAACATCCAAATGTAATTCTAACCTCTACAGATGAATCAGGATCATGGTGCCGTAGGAATCCTACTACTGGTGAAATCATATCCTTTACAACTCTTTTCTATGGAGCTTTAGATGATGGTTTTTCACCACAAGAAGCTTTTATCAAAGCTTCATTAGAGATAAATTATCTATTTAGCCAACAAGTACCTCTAGTAGAAGCTAATGGAGATGGTATTCCCTCAAGTATTGTAGAAGACAATGGCGATATTTCCTTAATTAATGAAGCTTTTGGATATAAATCTCCAGAAGTAACAGTAACTTCTCAAGTTACACTAACACAAGAACGAATCCAAGAACTTGATGAAATAATAAGAAACACCGAAATATATACTTTAACCCAAGATCCCGAAAGCGATGTAGGAATATTAATTAACGGACTATCTCAAGTTAATGATATAACTGACGAATTAAATCGAGCAGGACATGATCTGAATAAACAAAAAGCATTAGGAAATCATAAAGAAGTATGCTTAATTAAATCTACAATACAGCAATTAAGAACCGATCTACAAAGATTAACTAGTTTCTTTGAATCCTCTCTAGGAGAAAAACTCTTTAATGCTCTAAGAAGTAACCTAAAAGTATCTCTTGAACAGGGATTAGAATATAGCGATGTACTTAGAAGGATGATAATACAAATTAAAACTTATCTTAAATCCTGCTCTCGTGAAGAGGCTTCATATGCAAAGGGAATATTATCACGAATTGATAGGACTCTGTATGGGTTTGAACTGCCAAGGAATCCTGATGGTGAAATCAACAGACATGTATTATATTGGCATTATGTAATTACTCTTGGCTGGGATTTACAACATCACCTCTTTGTATAATCAACATTAAAAATCTTATAATATAGAAGAATAAAGTTGATTATTAATAATTAAACAACATCATCAAGATCAGACTTATTAATATATCATTTTCCATTTATCAAAACATATCATTTACTACTTCTAACATCATAATATATAATAAATTATCATGGTTTTGAAACAACTAATTAAACATCGATATTTTAAAATAACATTTTTAATATTATTAATTCTTTCTATTATAATCATTTCTATTATTCTTATCCCTAGTTCAAATCCAAAGATTCAAAAAATAAAAGAGATATTAACCAATTCAGATAAATGTACAGCAGAGAATACCACATTTACTGTAAGTCCAATTGATATTGAAAATATTGTTAGCATTATTCCTTTAGGCAATCTAAATCCTTCAGGGCATACATTTCCAACAGATCACATGTACTACAATATAAAGACAACCGATGGAAATGCACAGTCACCAACAGTAGATGTAGAGCTTTATGCACCTATAGATGCAACTATAGAAACAATTAATGTTATGACTTACAAAAATGCTGAACCGCCAAGCACCGACTATTCTATCAACTTTAGGACTTGCGAGAATTTCACTTTTTATTTTATTCATACAACTTCACTTTCTGATAAATTATTAAATGAAATTAATCTACAAGACGATGACTGTGATGAATATACAACTGGAGGCAGAATATATCAAAACTGCTGGCAGGAAGTAAACATTGATGTAAAAGCAGGTGAAGTGATAGGAACTGTAGGAAGCGGCATTAGAACAAATTTTGATTTTGGAGTTACTGATAACAGAATACCGCCTCATACATATGCGAATTCAGAAAGATGGGAAGATAGCAACAGAGAAGATATGTTCTATACTGTATGCTCAACTAATTACTATACAGATGAATTAAAGGCAGTTTTGGAAATTAAGATTGGAGACTGGAATGGAAATAAAAGAACAATCGATCCTATTTGTGGAACTATTGCACAAGACATACCTGAAACTGCTCAGGGAATTTGGGTTTTAAAAGGAACTAAAGAAGTATCAAATGAAGATCCTCATATAGCTCTTGTACATGATAATATAGATCCAACAATTGGAGTTTTTTCAATTGGAAATTCACTTGAAAATATTGGAATTACAAGCGGTACTTATAGATTCAATCCAAAAGAAACTGGAAGTATTAATTTAGATTTTGATCTCATTCAACCAGCAGATGATATTTATTGCTATCAAGTAGCTGAAAGCTTTCAAGGACAGGACAATAATTTTTCAATATTAATTTCACTAACTTCAGAAAACACATTATTAATTGGACCGTATAATTCACTAGAATGCGGGAGTGGGTCATGGAGTTTAAATGAATATGTTGAGTTTGAAAGATGATACTTTCTTAATACCCTATATCTTCTTCTTCAATTCGTACGATCTTATAGTTTTTTAACTTCAACAACTTTTAATCACCATTGTAATCTATGAACACCATCCTCAGATCTAATCCTTCTTGCTACTTTTTCAAGAATTTTACCCGTTGGATCAAAAAGACCCAGTATTACTCTTTTAGCTATCTCATATAGAGAAAATGTTATCCAGGCATTTCTTATGTACTCGTGGAATCTTTCATAACCTTCTCTATCTAAATGGTACATAATACCATCTGTACTAATAGTTGAAATTTTTTTTAGTCCTTTATTATAAGCAAGTAACTCAATATTTCTTAAGTGAGGATATGGTGCAAGTGAAACAAACCCCAAATCCCTCCATAACCTTCGAGCATTCTCTAATTCACCTCCAGTTGAAAATCCTATATTTTCATCTCTATGACTACTAATTCGTATATCATCTCCTTCAGCCAGTACAGAAGACTCATCAATTCTAGCTCTTAAATTATTTAGAAAAATAATTGATAATGGTACACCATCATAAAGAATCTGTGCACTTGAAGTTATATTTATAGAAGTATCTAATCCTTTTTTATTACGGTAACTTACAACTTTTTCCAATAACAACACCACAGCTTCTATACTCATCTTTCCAATAGTATGCAGTACCCATTTACCATCTTCTTTCACTGCTGCATAGTTATGAACTAACAGTCTTATTTCTACTTGATCCTTTAAGGCTTCTATCGCTGTGAGATCTTCTCTGTAAATATCTATTTCAGAAACAGCTCGATAAATATCATGTTCTCGAGACCTTACGACTAAATACCTCCATAACTTATCCCCAACGAAATTTAATACTGCACTTTTCAAAACTTCAATAGTATTAAATCCTTGAGATGATAATCTCTCTTCCATGTTAATAATTATTAAGAATAACCCCTATTATATCATGGTTATATTGTCATTATAAGTAACTCAAAGGTAACTTAATTTTATTTTTTTTATTATATTTTATATAAATTGTTTTAATGCTAAAATATTATTTATAACTTATATAGCGTAAATAAAATGAACCCCATATTAATAACATTTGGTATTGCTACAATCTTATATATCTTTCTTGGTTTTACCTTGGCATGACAAACCCTGCATCTTAAAAGACAACCTATCTTTAGAACTCCATCTGACTATGGTATGAAGTATAAAAACATATCTTTTCGTACTCCTGATGGTATAACAATTAAAGGATGATTTATACCAAATTCAATATCAAACAAGCTTTTAATATTCGTTCATGTAGGATCTTTTAATAGACATGGACTGATTCCAGAGAATCAAGGTTTGTTTAAACTTTATAATAAAGAAGTTGATATGCTTAAAACAGCTAAAAATTTTCATAAAGCAGGGTACAATATTATTTTATTCGACCTAAGAAATCATGGTGAAAGTGACACTAGTCCTAATAGTAGAACTTTTACTGTAGGATTATATGAATCTCTGGATGTGATAGGCTTAATAAGTTTTATTAATAATGACGATAAATTAAATAAAATGGATGTTTATATTACAGCTTTTTGTACCGGAGCCAACTCAGTAATTATTGCAATAAGTAAAGAAAAGAATCTCTTTAAAAATGTTAAATCTATGGCTGCAGTTCAACCCGTGACTATGGACGTCTTTAATAGGTCATATTTAAAAAGAATGTTCACTCCAATTGGCTCTATGATGTTTATGCCAATAATAAGATTTTGGGTTAAGTTGCTAACAAACCATAAAACAACTGATATGTCTCCAATTGATTATACTAAAGATATTCCTTGTCCCACTATTTTTATTCAAGCTAAAAAAGATCCATGAACTGAACCCGATGATTACAATAAAATCTATGCAAATGCACCTGAACCAAAAAAATAAGTTTTACTAAAAGAGCCTTTACATAGATTTGATACCTATAAATATTTTGAAGATAAACCTGAACTAATTTTGGAATGGTTTGACAAAAACTCTTAATTAAATGATTGGGATCAATAGTACTTATCATCTTTTAAAGAAAGGTTAAATATATGTATTCTCCTATAATCTTTTCCTCTTTTTGAGGTTATATTACAAAACATGTATTATATTTTAATATTTAATTTTAAATAACCTTTTCATGGATAATTCTCAAAATTTAACACAATCCAATTCATTTAAGATCGAAAATACAAACAAAGTAACAAATACAGAAGCAAACAAAAAGCCGCGTATTTTAAAAATAGTACTTTTTTTATCTTTAATACTACTTCTCATTACAATTACTGGTATAAGTTCTTACTTAATTACCTCACAGAAAAAAACTAATGTAGAAAAAGAAACAACAGCAGATTCAAATAAAGATGATGAAGAAGATTCTGAGGAAAAAAGATTCTCAAGCAGATCAGACCCCAAAGGACCGTATTTTCAAAAAATGTATTCTGCAACTTCTACAAATGGCATACAATGGACAATCTCTAATGAATTAATTTTCGATCATACATCGGTACCAACAGCTGTAATTAGGGATAATATACTTTATCTTTATTTCGTTGATGCTAGTGGGGATTATGATACTCTTTCTGTTGGAATAAGTTTAGATTTTGGAGAAACTTTTGAAAAATATGACGTTGATTTTGAAAACTTTAATGAATGGGAAGCAGTTGATCCATCAGCAGAACTCCTCTCAGATGGTACAATTAGGCTTTATTTTTATGGAGGATTCAATAATGATTTAGAAAACCAAGGAGATGATGAAGTAAATTGGGATTCGAAGACACACTCAATCTATTATGTCGAATCTCAAGATGGAATTAAATTTGGAGAAAGCTACCTTGCTTATCAAGATGAAGGTCTTACCGATCCTGACGTCATTCAAAAAAATAAAGAATGGTTGATGATAATAAACAAACAAAACCATCCTCTTCAACTTGCAGTGTCATCTGATAGTGGTAAAACTTTTATATTTTCTGAAGATTTAGAGGTTCAATCTGGTGGATGCTGTGATTCTATACTAATAAATAATGAATACTATACCTACTGTATGGAAACTTTTCAGAAATTATCCTTATATAAAGGCATAGAGAATGGTCATCTAGAAAATTCAAATGAGAAAATAATTACTGTCAGCAAAGATAAAGAAATAAGTCATCCTGCTGTTATCCAACTTCCTGATAAAAGTTTTTTGATGTATTATCAAATTCTTGAAAAGAATGATTCTACAGAGCATGATAATTAAAAAAAAATTAATCAGATGAGAAAAATCATGTAGTTAAAGGCATTGTAATAGATGATTTTTACTTTAACTTCTGTCAAATAATATTTAGGATATAAAGTAATAACTCTATTTATACAACTATGAGTTACTTTTGAACATATCAAGCCTACGTTAAAAAGATGATAATATTATTGTACATAGAGATATAACGGATAATAAGAAACTACTAATTAGAAAATTTAATATTTAAAATAACACTTAAATATTTCTTATCAAAAAATAGCAGGAAGTACATAACAAATACTTCAATTTACTTCCTTTTCATTAAAACTCCATTAATAAAGAACAATATCCCGGGTCCATTTACTATCAAAACCATAGGAAACATTCTTACAATTGCTCCTCTTGGGATAAGAATTAAAATTGTAAAAATGAGATATCCAACTAAGCTGATTATTCCTCCAAGCAACTCTTTCTTCCATGCAATTATCATACCAATTAATACTCCAACTGGATAAAAAATTGCAGCAATAATTTCTATAGTTCTCCATGTCTCTCCATCTGTTTCAGGATAAAATATGTATCCAAAGAAAATAACTAGGTGTAATAGGATTATGAGGATACTCCATATTCGTGCAGTCCATCGTATTATTTTAATTATTGTTTGTTTTTTCATATCAGAAATAACTAAGATATATAAATTAATATAACACAAACTAATACAAACTTAATAGTAAACATCCAATAAAGCTGGTAAATTTTAATCATTAGATATTGAATTGATGTTTCTTTTCTTTTAATTAGGATTAAATTCTTTATATTTTACTTAATAATATCTTCTAAATTCAGTTCATGATATATACTTAAAGGTAAATACTAAGAAGTAAGATATGTGATTTTGGGTAATAAAATTATAATAAATATTCCTTCTATATCTTTAACTCCATTACTTTATTTTTCCATATCTAATGAACTCTTGTTTAAACCAACTTTTTGAAACTTTTCTTTACTTTCTCTATAGATTCATCATCTATGATAGAACAGCTGACAACTTCCAATCCTTTATTTTTAAATAATCTTTCAGCCCTTTCAATCTCCTCTTTCTTTACTTCATCAGTTTTAGTCAGTACTATAATCTCTCTTCTTTTATACAATTTTTCACTAATGCTTTTTATCTCCTTTCTTAATGATTCATATACCTCTAAAGGATTAGAGTTCTCCATACTAACAAAATGAGCTACAAGCTTTACACTTTCAGTATGCTTCAAAAATCCTATTCCTAAGCCCTTTCCTTCATGAGTCCCTTCTATAAGACCTGGCAGATCCATAAGCTTGAGACCATCCATAAATCCTATCTGTGGATCGAGAGTTGTAAATTCATAAGACGCTGTCTTTGCTTTCGCTTCTGTCAGAGAATTCAGCATACTTGATTTACCTGCATTTGGATATCCGATGAATATGATATCCGACTGAAGTTTTAATACTAATTCTAATGTTTTTTTCTCAGCTTCAAATTTGAATATTTTATTTTCAAGTCTTGGATTTCTTTTTAAGGAGATATTTCCCGGTCTCCCCGAACCACCTTTAAGTACTAATTCCTTCTGTCCATGTTTTACAATCTTTAAAGCTTTTTCACCGTCTATGAAAACTTCAGTCGTAAGCGGTACTAGTAATACAAGATCCTTTCCTACAACTCCAGTTTTATTTTTCATCATCCCAGATTTTCCATCTTCGGCCTTGTAAGTTTTATCATGTTTATACTTACTTAGATCATAAGTGTTTTCATCACCTAAGATATAAACTTTGCCTCCATGCGCACCATCCCCTCCAGTACTTCTATTCCCGAAAGTAGCCATAGATCCTGCTCCCCCCTGTCCTGACTGAATTTTTATTCTAACCTTATCTCTGATCATTGTTATTACTATTAAATATCATATTTATTATATCAGAGAATCCTTTATATTATTACTGTATTATCCATAATATCCATGCTTACACACAGGTATTATAAATTCTAATTTGATAATACTAATCCATAAAACTAGATATAGATCTCAATAGTATTCAAGATTTACATACATCTTCCAATCTCAATTTACGTTTGTAGCAATTAATTCTGGATATACTACTTTAAAAATCGTATCGAATGGTAGAGGTATGATCTCTGGAACCTTAGATACTCCATTCCCAAGGTATTCTTCAATCATTGCACTTCCTCCTTGTCCCTTTACTGATGTTATAGTTACAACAATACCAACCCATTGTTTAGTTGGGAAGCAACCTACATTTACGGACAATCCGCAGATGAAAAAAGTAGAAAATTCGGTGATACGTTAATACTAGTGACTACAAGGGCAACTATTGCACTCACAGATAAACCATTAAGACGTCCCATGTGCAATCTTACTTTTGAACAATATGAAGCATTAACAAAACTATTTGCAGGTTATACTAAAGACAGAATTACTACATCCGAATTTCAAACAAGATACAGATTATTACTACCTAAAAAAGAAAAAGCAAAAAGGTATTCAAAACCTTCTTGCCAAGTACCTTATATAGATGAAGTTCCAAATATTCTCGATATACCACCTCAACCTCTTACTTTGCCTCAGATAGATTTTATATATTACTTCGATTTTAAATTAGATGAAAATGGAAAACCTGAAATTGATAGAGATCATATTATTATTTTTGACTTGACTCAACCCACACAAGGATACAAAGAATCATAGATCATATAATATGAATGAATCCTCGCCCCCTCCTTCCCACCTATTATCATCCTGCTTTCCTAAACCACAGCAGGCAGGCTAAATAAATATTATTTTAATTAATATTCTTTGTTACTTTTTCCCTCAATTTCTGTTATATTTAATATAGTTACTTAAAATTTTAAAAATTATCCATGGAAAACGATACACCATTAAAAACAGCAATTAATCAAACCCATCCTCGGCCCAATGTTGCTGTACCACAAAGTAATAATAAAAAGAAGCCTAAAGCTCTACTAATCATTTTATCTTTTTTTGGAGTAATAACTTTAAGTAGTATTGTTGGGGTTTCTGCTTATATGCTGGGGAAAGAGAAAGGGAAACAAGAAATTACAGACAATACTCAAACAGATGAGGATGAAAATACTACAACTGAAAACACAAACGATACGGAAGATATTCAAGAGACTGATCCTTATGAAGGATGGCGAAATTATTATTCTGATGAATACAATTTTTCATTTAAATATAATTCTCCCGATCCTATTACCGAAAATACTTTCGGAGGTGATGACCCTCTAACTTTAAGTACATCCTATGGAGAAAATGAACTCACGTGGTTTGTTGTAAAATCAAATAACAGGTCTCTTGAGGAATTTGTAGATTATTATACAGAAGGGAATCCTAATATTGTAAAAACAATTGAAAATTACGAAATAGGTCAGGTTGACGGTACTTTAATCAAGTTCAAAGGGTACACTGGAGAACTCGATGCTGACTATGCCCATATTGAATTTTATATGCAGGGAGATGGAGATCATTTCCATAGGATAAGACTTTACTGTTCAGGAGAAGAATTAACTGAAGATATGGAAGAATTGTTTACAAAGATACTTGAAAGTATTGAGATTTAACCTTATATACCATATCATCAACGTGAAGGCTTTACAGTTGTTGAGTGGGGAGATGCAAAAATCAAATAATATTTAAAAAAATATAATATGATATAAATAAGTAGAGTTTCTTTATGATCTAGCTATCTTTAATCTTATGTCTCTTCGGATTCTTATAATCCACCCCAATGCTATTTAAAAATATTCTAGTACATAATGATTTATTCTTTGCAGATTCAATTATTCTACGCAAATCATCTGTATACTCCATTTTTATATATTGAGTTACCCCCTTAATTGGTTGATGAACCGATGGTTCGCCATCTATTATTTCAACTTCATAATCTCTGAGTCTTAAAATAAATTTTCCTCTATCAACTGTATCCTCACCTAAAAGTTTAATTATTTTAACCTTAACTCCTAATTTAGTCTCAGCAGCCTTATGAGAATATAACTCCCACTTATCATTTAAATCCTTTTTTGATGCAGCAGGAAAACCCCAATGACCTGGTAAGCTGTCATCATCTAATGGTCTCTGGACTAAAAGAACTTTATCTCTATTTTTATTCCAAATTATGATTGCTACTGAATGTTTTTCTTTCTTTTTCATATTCAATAAAGCATTTTATCTTAAAATCAAATATGAAAACAAGGTAAGAATCAAAAATGGGTGACTGTGCTTGTCCGCCTTTGGAGGGAGACTTGCTCAACGATCCTCCATTGGCGGAGATCTAGTCCTCCGAACCCTGAGTGAAACGAAGGAGAAGGAGGAAACCCACAACGAAATGTAAACTGTAAAACGGTTTTCATATGGGTGACTGGTAGGACTTCCATTCTCCGCTTTACTACGAAGGATTAATTCCACTTCAAATTTTTTTGCTCCTTCGTTATACTTCTGTCTCCAATAACTCAAAAGGGAAAGAACCTACACTAAAGTGTAGAACCTTTCCCTTTGGGGTGACTGGTGGGACTTGAACCCACAACAACCCGCTCCACAGGCAGGCGCTCTACCATTGAGCTACAGTCACCATACTACGCCTATAACCTAACTTCTAATATACACCCTTTTAATAACATTATTACTCTTGAACATTTCTGTCCTTTTTTGCTTCGTATGGTAAACCATACACAGGAATAAAAAAAGACTCTATTTACATTATGCAATAGAGTCTGAGGCAGTTATTTATTTAGAATAACATGCTCTCATCTAAATTGCAAACTTTATATAAAAGATCAGCAAGCAATCATTAAAACTGCTTATATCAATACTATTCTCTATTATAAAGATATATACTTAAATCTAAATGGCTTCTAGGATTGCGCTGGACAGGACTCGAACCTGCAACCTACTGCTTAGAAGGCAGTTGCTCTATCCATTGAGCTACCAGCGCATATTACACCAATAATCCATTATCTGTCCGCCTCTGGCGGAAGCTACCAGTACAATTATACCTTTTATTTACACTGATTATTAATGTACAAATAAACACCTAGACAATTAGATTTTATCATAAAAAAACTTAATAGAAAATGTCCTAAATGTTTACTGTAGTTAAAAATACTTTCTTTTACTCCTCATCATCAACATCATCTAAAGCCTTCTTCTCAAACTTCTCTTTCTTCAAATCAAATACTACCTTTTCAGCAATAATCTTTATCGGCCAAATTCTCAACCCCTTCTTTACAAGGAATTTAACATCAGGCTGCTGAATTCTTAAAATAACGAAACCAGCTGTTATCAACAAAACAGCAAGAACTCCAGCATTAGTTGCAGTATCAAAAATACCTGTTCCTGGACTTGGTGTAGGGGATGGAGATGTTGGACATTCAATTTCAACAGTTGTTTCGAGCTCAAAGTCTTCATTTTCAGTCCTCACAACAGCAAAATTCTCATACTCATAAGGTACAAACTCCCCATTTATATATTCTCCAAAATAATCGGATGGAACTGTCACTACATAACTAAATACCGGCAGTGACTCTCCTGCTCCTAAAGTCCATCCTTCACCATCATTATCCCATGTAATAACATTACCTTCATGCGAATCAGGCGTTGGGGAAATACTTCCAACCCAGCTCGACTCAAATCGTTCATCATATGTATCTACAACACTATATACTGTTCCAGAAACATCGGAAATATTTGAAACTGTTATCTGATATGTAATCTCAGCTGCAGTATTATTATTAATACACTCTACACTAGATGTCTTCTCAGCATCAAAATAAGGCAGATCTTCATCTTGAATGGTAACTGATACCTGACACTCCTCATCACCAGTTGTACAATCATCCTCTCCGCTGCATCCTGCATCATCCTCCCCTTCTGAACTTACTGTAACCCAAGCATTATATTCGCTTCCTCCCTCTAAACCGTTTGGTATATCCCAAGTTGCCGTCGACGCTTCGCTCATTGAATTTGGCATACTTTCAGTTACAGTTCCAATATCAGCTCCATATGTATATCCGGTAATTTGAACATTAGTCGCAGTCGAACTTGCTGATAATGTAACATCTCCTCCACTTGCCGGAACACTTGAAGGAGCAGCTGAAAGATCATCACAAGATAAATCTGTATCTAAAACTGCTTCACATTCACAACTATTACTTGCACTGCAAGACCAAGTGCCATCAGTACATTCATTACAGCAAGTCATAGCACCTCCATTACTATGGCAGGTTGTCCCATCATTACAAATATCTCCCTCACTTCCACATCCAGTATCTCCACAAACATATACATCTTCCGCTTCTTCCTCACACGTATAGAAATCCCATCCAGGACTCTCACTCGGTGGTCCCCAATTCCCATCCGGATCCATTTGACATTTTAATATTAAAGTTCCAGAACTACTATCTCCTCTATCTACCCAGATATCAATCTGGACATTTCTGCATCTATAATCAGGATCACTTGAATCAAAAGTTCCAGAGGGTTTCGGACTATATCCATTACTACCATACCCTGGTCCTTCATCTACACATAAACCTAAACACTGCTGATTCCAACCTGATGAATCTGAATAACAGCAATGACATGGTGTGTCAGTTGGAGGCATCTGACTTGAACAGCCACTGCAATCACATCTTGCATCCGAACTTGGGAAAAAATCCGGCTCACTTCCGCAATTCCCATCTATATAACATACCTGACAAATTTCATCAGTCATAGGTCCTCTGCATATGAATTCCCAGATCGACATCTGTCCCAGAGAACAATCGCTATTGCAACTTTGGACATAATCACCTATATTTTGACTTATCCTTCCACTTGAGGTAATTGGTATATTACCACAATCAGTCGAACTATTTACAGTTAATTCACAGTCCAAATCCGGTTCACATACTCCATTTGGGGCTGCAGTATCAGCAGAACTCTCTTCAGGAGTAACTTCTTCTTCTCTACTTAATCTCCATCCTATCCATACAGCTACACCTCCTAAAATTGCTGTTATAACAAAGATAATAATTAATAATACATTACCTTCTTCTTTTCTCTTCATATAGATGTATTTAAAGATACTTAAATATAACACAAGTTAAAATACACAGCAACAGCTTCTATAAGAGGCTTAATCTTCTTTATCTATATCCTTGACAGTTTCCTTCTCAAATCGTTCTTTTTTAGTGAGCTTAAATCTATCTGCTATTTTTTCCTTTTTATTACTAACAAATTCTCCAATACTATTTATCACTTTTTCAACAGGAAACAAGAGCTTATAAGTAAATACATGCATTCTTAATGCTATTATTCCCAACATTATTAATAATAATCCTAATAATGCGCTTGTCACAGCATTACTTAAAACCCCAGTAGGAACAGCACATACAATCTCTACAATCGTATGTAGAGGTATCTCATCCTGATCTTCAGGTTTTACTATTGCATTATTTTCGTATTGATATGGCACAAAAACACCATCAACTTCCTCTCCAAAATAATCAGATGGAACTGTAACAATATAGCTGAATTCTATCTCGTCATCCCCTCCTGTTGCTCCATCATTAGCTTGCAGTGCATATCCCGCGTCATTATTATCCCATCTAATAACATTTCCTGAATGAGAATCAGGAGTTGGTGTTATATCACTTACCCAGCTTGACTGGAACCTAGAATCATAAGTATCTTCAACATACTCTATAACCCCTGCCACATCAGATACATTTCTTACATGAATCGTATAAGTTATTCTCGCAGCTGTATTATTATTTATACATACAACCTCACTTGTCTTAACCGCAGCAAACGCTGGCTCTTCTTCTCCTCCGATTGTAAAACAATTTTGACATGCATCAACCAATCCTAAATCATCAACCTCTGCAGAGACACAATACTGTGTTGATTCAGTTGCAGCATCAGGAACCTGATAAACAATATGATGCTGCACTGCTACACCAGCTTCCGGCTCTCTGCTATCATCTACTTCAACAAGGGCAGGACTTCCAGTTGTTGTCCAATTGACATCAGATGCATCGACTTCACATTCATTACCATTCTCATCAGCAGCTGTCATAATAAAAGCTACATTTGAACCAGAAGCAACCTGATCTCCTGAAGGACTTCTAGTAACACTCTCACAATCACACGTACCTTCTCCAATTGTAAAATTTATATAACAACCGTCTCCTCCATTTATACAACCAATTTGCTGCCCACAACCCGACTGAATTGAACCACTTGGACCACTTCCTGTAACCATAACCCACGCTGAATAACTTCCGTTAGTTGTACCTTGAGGGATTGTAAGAGTTGTTGTATTACCATTTGGATCAGGACTAATATTAAAACCGCCGGTTACTCCATAATCATATCCTGTTGAACCTATATTTACATTAGCTGTATTCGAAACAGACGTTGTTAATGTAACTGTAACATCACCTGTCCTAAGTTCATCTTCAGTCAAAGTAGATAAGTTCCTATCGGATACTAATGATTCACAAACCATATTTTCTTCAGGGCGGTCTAAGGTAAAAGATCTAACACATATATTATCTTCATTCTCAGTCCACGCAAAAACTGAAGTTGAGGTATTTGAATTATATAATTCCCTGTAAGTATATGGTCCTGCCTCCCCACCTACCTGATATGGTATCTCGTAGTCAATATTATCACCTGTCAAGATCATATCTGGGTGTCTCCATTTTTGATTTAATTCCTTTCTAGCACTTACTTCAACAGTATAAGTTCCATAACCTAATTCCAAGTTACTAAATACAAATTCAGGTACACTGCATTCATATACCCTATCATGAGGATTTACATTCCAATCCAACACCCTGCCCTCCCCATATTGTATTCTCGAATCACTCCATTTATCTAATTCAAAATCCTGCAAATTTCCATCATTATCTCTTACTACATCTCCATTTTCATCATATAATGTAAATTTGAAAAACAATGCGCTATCATCATATGAAATAATACTAGCTTTACTACCTTCGTTAACACCTTCATATTCAGACCAGTTACATTTATCCTTTAATCCACTATCTCCATTACAATTTATAACACCTGGCATAGTAGTCCATCCTTCTGCACTAACTCTAACCTCGCTTGACGAATAATCGGTTAAATCAATTCTTTTACAGCTGTGACAGCTGTCATAATCAAACATATCACGAGTACTCCCTGAAGAATCATAACCTTCTGCAATTCCTGCAGCTGCTCCCTCTCCTTTCCACTGTCTGTACGGATCAGGTCCCATAGCTTTCAATAGTGGAGTTGTCCCCTCTGTATCTGCCTGTAAATGAACGCAAGCAACATATAAATTTCCATCACCTAAACCACTATAACTCGAGAAGTATTCATTAGTAGCATCACCACATGCTCTCACATCATCATAATTACACCAAAAATAACTTGACCAAGCTTCACTTTCTTCAGGAGTTACTTCTTCCTCCTTACCCAGCCTTAATCCTATCCAAATAGCCGCTCCACCTAAGGCTGCTGTGATAATAAATACAAAAACCAATACTACTTTAGATTTTTTCATGCTATATTTTTTATAATTACACAATTAATATAGCATAGAAGAATTATTCTGCCAAGGAGATTTATATTGATAAAATGTTATTGAAATATTCCTCTGTCAATCCCGGAAAATATTCCTATAATACCTACAAGAGTAAAACCAATAATGATAAGAATACCTGCAGCTTTAATTAATTTTTGTTTCAAAGTCAATTTCTTTCTAAATACCGGTAATTTATAAAGACCTTCTTTTTTATGTAAAGCATCAATGATAGCTAATATACTAAATACCAATATGAGCATTAAATATATCATAGGAGTAAACCTAATCAATAAAAATGTAATAAAAATTCCCACAATTGTAACAAATAAACTAGATAACAGTATTACATTACTAAATGTTCCCTTATAAAGATATTTTAAAGCCATTTTGCCAGCTATAAAAGCGCCATAGAATAAAAAACCTATAAATAAAATAGTACTTAATATTCCATAATTACCTAAAATATTTATCACTTCCATTGAAGAGAATTCTTCTGACAAATCATTCTTTCCTATCAACCACATTCTAAATCCACTCATATTACTTAAATCATCCTTTAACCACTCTCCTATATAAGGATTTATATTATTTACATAATATTTATAACAAAAAGAGGCAAATCCAATAATCCAGGCAGCCATAAGTATAGTTACCAAGAAAATTAACCATTCCCGTTTTCTCTTCTTATAGATTATTTTGAGATCCTTTATTGTTTTAATACCTTTCAATTTAGATATGAAATCCTTAACCAAATTGATAATAACTTGACTATTCTTAACCCAAAAAGAAAAATAAAATAAAATAAATAAACTTAGAACCCCAGTACTTAATATAAACATAGTACCCTGTAAATAAGTCGAGTAATAATCAACTAAAAACAAACTAATAATTAAAGTAATAAATGCAACTATTTTTAAAAACAATTTTTTAAAAGCAAATAAAACACCAATTATAAAAGGTACAGATAAGACAACATATCTCATATAATCCAAGCTTATAGTTCCATTTTCCGGAAATAAAACTGTAATATAATAAATTCCTGGCAACAAAACTGAAAGTACAAGAGACAAATTTAACCACCTTATCCCTTGGAGATATTTAAACAATAAAACTACGACATAATAAATTATTGAAAAACTTAAAAAAGTAATAATACTATACGACCATGTTTCATAATCTCCAAATACCCCATGGACTCGATCACTTGATAATAAAACTGAAATTAACGCAAGAGTTAAAATTCCCATATAAAATATATCAAATTTTGTTTTACCAAAAACCTTTTTATCACTAATAACAAACCGAATAAGTAATAAACCCCATAAACAAGCTGCTGTAACATATATAAATACAAATTTGGCTAATTTATTACTTGAAATACCAACAATTTCAAACATGCCTATATTCATAAATAGGAATATTACTACAGCTTTAATTAAAATATCATTCATATAAACCCCAAACTGTCGCATAGATGTAAATTTCCTAAAAGTCCTGCCTTTAAAATTTATTATTATTCCCCGCATTAATTTTAATTAAAAATTTATTTTTTGAATAAATATGAAAATTTAGCTAAAATCAAATCATATGATGTAAATTCAATTTATACTTATATCGTATAGTACTATATTCTAATTATTTTATCAAACCTATAATGGTATATAAATGCAATAGCATAGCAAAGAAAAAGCTCAGTAATATCAAGAAAAATATTAAGGATCAAAAATTTTCCTTAAGGCTCGACATCATATATATAGGAAATAATTCAGCCTCAGAAATATATGTAAATAGAAAAATAAAAATTGCAAAAGAACTTGGAATTAAAGTTAATTTACACCAATTTAAAAAGAGCACCAATTTTGAAATCATAAAAGCAGTATGCAACAATTTGAACTATGACCCAAACTGTAAAGGTTACTTTATTCAACTTCCTATACCAAAAGAATTAGCAGAAAAAAATATTTTAGATTCTATCTCAACACTTAAAGATATTGATTGCCTTACATCTACAAATTTAGGCAAGACTTTCAAAGCAACAAAAGATTCAATAATGCCTGCATCTGTAAAAGCAATAGTAACAATACTAAAAACAAAAAAAATTAGACTGAAATCTAAAAAAATAACAATAATTAATGATTCAAATCTAATCGGTAAACCTTTAGCAGGTTACCTATTGTCAAAAGGTGCAACTGTAACTATTTGTAATGAATTTACAAAAAATATTGAAAAATATACTAAAAAAGCAGAAGTTTTAATAACAGCAGTCGGAAAAAGAAATTTGATAAGAGAAGAAATGGTGAATAACAAGATGGTTCTAATTGACGCAGGAATAACAAGAATCAAAGGAAAAATTTACGGTGATGTTGATTTTAACTCAGTAAAGAAAAAAGTTAAATTGATAACTCCAGTTCCAAATGGTGTAGGTCAATTAACTATCCCTTGTTTATTTGAGAACTTATTAAAATTATATGAACAACAAAAAAGTTAATATTCAAAAACTTATATATAAAGAATTTCAAAGACAGAATGAAGAACTTCAGCTTATTCCTTCAGAAAATTTCACTTCTATACAAGTGAGAAATACTCTTGGTTCAGTACTAGTTCATAAATACAGCGAAGGACAAATTGGAAAAAGATACTACGAAGGAAACTATATCATAGATAAAATAGAAAAATTATGTAAAGATCGTGCATTGAATTTATTTGGCTTAAAATCAGACTGGCATGTAAATGTTCAACCTTACTCAGGAAGCATAGCAAATCTTGCAGTATACAATTCTTTACTTAAACCCAAGGACAAAATAATGGGAATGTATTTATATGATGGAGGCCATCTTTCTCATGGCTGGAAATATAAAGACAAAACAGTTAGTTTAAGCTCTAAAATTTACAAAACAGCTTACTATTATGTCGACAGTAAAACAGGCGTATTCAATTATGATCAAGTTAAAAAATTAGTACTAAAAGAGAAACCAAAAATATTAATCTCCGGAGGCACTGCATATCCAAGAGAAATTAACCATAAGAGAATGTCACTTATAGCTAAAGAATATAATACTTATTATATGGCTGATATAGCTCATGAGGCAGGACTTGTAGCAAGTGGAGTAAATAAATCGCCATTTGCTTATGCAGATATTGTTACTATGACAACACACAAGACATTAAGAGGCCCTAAGGGAGCTATGATATTCTGTAAGAAAAAATTTGCTAAAGAAATTGACAAATCTGTTTTCCCTGGTATCCAAGGTGGTCCCATGAATAATAACATCGCTGCAATTGCAGTATGTCTTAAAGAAGCTCAAAGTAAGAAATTTAAACAATATTCAAGACAAATAATTAAAAATGCCAAAAGACTTGCAAAAGATTTGAAGAAATATAATTTTAATCTTATATCAGGTGGAACTGATAAACACCTAATTTTAATCGATCTTAGAAACAAAAATATATCGGGTAAATATGCTGCAAAAGCATTAAGCATCTCGGGCATTATCTTAAATAAAAACACCATACCATCCGAGCCTCAATCACCTATAAATCCAAGCGGTATCCGACTAGGAACACCTACAGTAACAACAAGAGGAATGAAAGAGAAACAAATGCCCAAAATAGCTAAATATATAAAAGACGTTATAGATATTGCATCCAATTTTACTCAACTAGAATTCAAAAACTTCCAAGAACAATTACTCAAACAAAAAAATATTATAGAAACAAAGGAAAAAGTAAGACAGCTTTGCTATAAATTTCCTCTTCCTAAATAATAAATTAATAATACAAATGAAAATTAGATTAAAAGTAACGCCAAACGCCCAAAAGAATAAAATAATCGGATGGATAGATGATTCACTAAAAATTAAAATCGCCGCACAACCTCAAAAAGGAAAAGCAAACAAAGAACTAATAAAATTCCTAGCAAAAGAGTGGGGCATTTCAAGAAGTAATATATTGATACTAAAAGGTAAAAAAAGTAGAACTAAACTAATACAGATCAATGATATAAATTCACCGCCTCTTCCACCAAAACCCCTGAAATTATTATAACTAAAAACTTATCGCTCATTGCTTTAATTCCTATTTCCCAACTTTTACTTCTTGAATTATGCCTTTCAACTTTCTAATCATATTCCATGCCCACCACCACCAATATCCTCATAATTCACACCTGGGTAATATCGCTTATTATCAAATAATCCATATGGTTTATATTTAACAGAAGTAATATTCCAAATCTGTATAAAAAGTACATACAGAATAAAACATACAGCTGTTATAAATAGTATATATTTAAAATGTCTCACGACCTCACCTTTCTTCTTAACCGGTTTATTTTCGCCAAATTCTTCATGAATTGACTCTTCTAGCATACTAAAAAGCCAAATCCCTGCACCAGCTCCAAAAATACTACCAGTCAACATTCTAACTAAATTTGTACTTGAGTAAAAAAACGTCATCTCGTTGTTCACAACGCCTCTTATTTCGGCTATTAACTGAATAGTACCATCAAGTGCAAACGGCAGAGTAGCAAGTAAAGGAATATACCATCGCACACTCCTAATTTTTGACTTTACAACTAAAAAAGCAGAGACGGCCATAGCTAAATAAGTAAAAGTATCTCTTGTACACCAAGCCACTTGATAATCAAAAAGATGTAATGAACGCCAAGGACGCTGATGACATAAAAAACTGTAGATGAAATATATTACATGAGCTATCTGATCAAAACCTAAATAAGCTAATACTGGAGCCAATACCGCAACTACATCCATAAATAATATCCACCCGCAAAAAATCAAAGTCATATTAAGAAATATTTTTTTAAATATATGCTCTATTTTCTTCTGTTCTTCCTTAGATATTAAAGCCATAAGAATATCATCTAAAATCTATAATAATCCATTTACTCTACAACTTTTAAATCTGTTACATTTAATTGTAATGTTGACGAGCCGTTCCACTCATTTAACTCAATAGTAAATAGTATGTCAATCATATCTCCTGCTTTTAAGTGGGGAAATTTTTCACCTAACCTAAAACCAATTGCAGAAATGAACTCCCCTGTATCTTTATTCAGAAATGAAAATTTCAAATGACTACTATCAGATCCGACCAAATCTACTGAACTTATCTCTAAATCTCTTATCACAAATCTTGGTTTTTTATTCCCATACCCAAAAGGCGCAAACTTTTCAACCCATTCCAATAAATCAAAACTTACATCATTGATCTTAATCTCACAATCTACTAGCTCTTCCTTTCTTATATCATCTTCATCTAGCTCTCCATCAGCAATTTCTAACAAATCATCTCTAAACTGTTCTATATTTTCATGTTTTACAGTAAAGCCTGCAGCCTGCGGATGTCCTCCAAATCTTTCTAAAATATCTGATTGTAAATTAATTGCTTTAATAATGTTAAATCTCTCAATACTTCTTGCCGAACCTTTATACTCGCCTTTACATTTTGTTGCTATTAATACTGGTCTATGAAATTTTTCACTTATTTTACCTGCTACAATTCCAATAACACCTTCCGCCCAGTCTTCCCCCCATACAAAATATAATTTTTTTTCTATACCAGCTTTCTTAATTTGTTCAACAGCCTTATTATAAATTTCCCTCTGAATACTTTGTCTTCTTTGATTAAGTAAATTAAGTTTTTCACTGAGATCTCTCGCTTTATTATTAGATTTAGTCACCAAAAGTCTTACCGCATCAATAGCATGATCCAAACGTCCAACTGCATTTAAACGAGGTCCGATTATAAAACCCAAATGATAAGAATTAATCCTGGAAATATCTATTCCTGCATCATTAATCAATCTCATAAGCCCCACCCTCTTTGTTTCTTTAATCGCTTCAAAAGACTTCTTTAGCATCGATCTATTTTCATCTACCAAAGGCATGATATCGCAAACAACTGACAATCCTACTAAATCGAGATATTCCTCTATATTTAATTTTATCTTTTTAGTTTCAGCAATTGCTGCAATTAATTTCCAAACAACTGTCGCACCCGAAATATCTTTAAATGGATATCTACCCTTAGGATGCTGCGGATGAACAACTGCCAAGGCCTCCCCTGGTAAAATAACCTTACCAGCTTTCTTATCCCTTTTCAGTTCATGGTGATCTGTAATAATAAAATCCAAGCCTTTTTTACACCACTTTTTAACTAAAGTATTATCTCTAATACCGCAATCAACAGTAATAACTAGCTCACCCCCTCCCTTTTTAATATTTCCAAGACTTTCATCACTTATACCGTATCCTTCATTAAAGCGACTCGGAATATAAGGCATAACATTTGCCTTAAGTTCACGATATAGAAAGTCAAAAAGAATTGAAGTTGCACATATTCCATCAACATCGAAATCTCCATGTATATATATCTTCTTCCCTTTCTCCACATAGTCAAGAACTAAATTTGCAGCTTTTTTCATCTGATATATCTTAAAAGGATCATAAAATTCATAAAATGATTTATCCAAAAAATTTTTCGCTTTATTCTTAGATTTAATTCCACGATTAAATAATATTTGCCTCACCAAAAAAGGATAATTCGATAATTTCTTTGAAATAGACTTGTCAATTTTAGGTAAAATAATCCAGTGACTTTCCATACTCTACTTTCTTTTTGATTTAGTTATATTTGGAGGTAGGATATATAATGGCTCTAATTTATACAAGTAATTTTCGTTATATATAGAACTTTCATTCTTGTACTTGTCTAAACCAGCATATGCAACTTTCTCAGCACTCAATACATTCAACTCGTCTTTAATAAATTTCGAGTTGTTCTTTAATCTCTTCTCAATAAAATTCCTGTTTTCTCTAACACCTGAACCAATAAATAATGTCTTTGAATTAACTTCATCAATTACCTTCTCTATTGAACTAACTTTAACATCCTCTCTGTTTCTATATTTATAATATACTCTGTTATTTCTTGCATCCTGAATAAATATAACATCCTTGTATTTATCAATTTCTTTTATAGATCGTTCCAACACATCAAATGCCGATACACCCACAATCTGTTTATCACTGAATTGACAAAATCCCTTTGCAAAAGCTAATCCCCCTCTAGTCCCTGTATATGAGCCAGGCCCTAAACAAACAGAAATAATCTTTACATCATTTAAGCTGACCTTAGATTTTTCACAAATCTTTCTTGTAAACTTCCTAAGAAGTTCTACAGTATGTCCTTCTTTATTTATCTGAATCTCCTTAATGAATTTACCACCATTATTAATTAAAGCAAGACTATTTGGTAATTCTGCTGTTTGTATCCCAAGAACATATTTCATAATAACTATATAATCTATTAATAAATTTCCTACTTCTGTTTGTATTCTTTATACAAATTCTTCATAACTCTATTTATATCTACAATAACATTATCAACAGCTCCATCAATATAAAATCCGGATGAATTGAAATGTCCACCTGATTCACAACCCAAAGATTTACCTATTTCAGGTAAAGGAACTTTATTATAAAGAGTATTACCTTTTATTGCTACAGTTAAATTCTTTCCATGCTTTTTTAAAACAAAGCTAATCTGAATATTTTTTACTGCTCGTGAGAAATAATTTTCATATAGTCTAATCCCTTCCTTTACCTTACCAAAATCACAATCATATTCTTCGGTTAACTTATCATAATCTGCAATAACATAAGTATAACCAAGTTTGTTTATATAAAAAGTCTCTTCAATTAACTCAGCAAGAATTTTAAATCCTATATCTGAGTTGTCATAAAAGTAATTATTAATTATTAGTTTCGAATTAGCCCCTTTGGCAATAAGTTCTGTTGCTAACTTAAAAGTATTAACATTAAAATTATATCTAAAATTCCCTGTATCACCAACTAAAGCTCCATAGAGCAAAGTAGCTTCATTTTTATTTAAATCATCCACAGCCAAAATACTCAAAAGTAACACTTCCCCAGTCGATGAAGCTTCTTTATCCCATATTTCATATTTGGCAAAATGAGTATTTCCCATATGATGGTCAATATTTAAAACTTCTTTATTCCCGTTGAAATTAAAATCCGAATCCTTAGAAACTTCTGCGAATTGCTTTGTGTTTCCCCCATCAACAGATATTATCAAATCAAATTTCAACAAATCCATTTTTTTAGTATCTTTAACTTCAATCTCACTCATGTACGGCAACACATCAAACTGCTCAGGTATTTTTGAAGGTGATACTAATCTGACATCTTTACCTTTTCTTTTAAGTTGTCTTTTCAGTACTATACCACAACCAAGACAATCATTATCAATTGGTCTTGAAATTATCACTAAAATATTTCTGGATTCCTCTAATTTTTTCTCAATTAATTCTGATACTTGCATAATAATAAAAGAGTATAACAAATAAATTTCTTATTCTCCAATATTAATTTGTGAAATTCATGCTAACTCAATATAATGAATAAAATAAACTTTTATTAAATTCTAATGGAAGATCAAACTACTCAAATTGCTGAAATACAATATTTAATCAAAAAAATCGAGAAGGCAACAATTCCTGAAAAATTAAAAGAGATTCTGGATGTCATGGTGAAGCGGATAAGAAGGATGGCAAGACAAGGGAAAGATTCAAGTGAATATGAACCAATTGCTAAATATATTGATTGGTGTCTTAGAATTCCATGGAATAAACACAATCAAGACAACCTAGACTTGAATAATGCAAAAAAAACTATGGATACTCATCATTATGGAGGAGAGGATGTGAAACAAAATATATTAGAATATTTAGCTGTACTAAAAAAGAAAAGCACAATACAAAACGCTCTACATCAAGCACCAGTCATGTGCTTTGTCGGAGTACAGGGAACAGGCAAAACTACAATGGCAAAAGCTATTGCAGAAGCACTTGGAAGACCATTCTACCGAATATCACTTGGAGCGTTAAGTTCATCTTCTGAACTTAGAGGTAAACCAAAAGGAACACCCGATTCTGAACCTGGTCAAATAATAAAAGCTTTAGCAAAATCAGGCTCATTATCGCCTGTACTACTACTTGATGAAATAGATAAAGTTTCGGGAAGTCAGTCTAAACTCCAAGACTTTATGGCTATCCTCCTTGAAATTCTTGATCCGCAACAAAATACTACATTTAGAGATTTATATATTGATTTTCCTATTGATTTATCAAGAGTATTTTTTATCTGTACTGCTAACACTTTAAAAACTATCACAAGAGCTCTTCTCGATCGATTAGAAATCGTCGAATTTAAAGATTACAATGTTGAAGAAAAAGCAGTTATACTACAGCGTTACCTTTTCCCTAAAATACTTCAATATGCTGGATTATCAAATCAAGAATTTCAAATTGCAGATGATGTATGGACAACCTTAGCAGATAAATTTGGAGATGATCCAGGAGTAAGAAGGCTCGAAAGAAATATGCAGCGTCTTGCACGAAAAGTTACAAAACAAATAGTAACGGGGCAAGCACAAGCCGTCATGCTGACTAAAGATAATATCACTAATTACATTACAGATGATTTAACAACATTAAAGAATCTTAAAGAAAAAGAATTTAAAGGGCATGAGGATACACAACATGAAAATATACAAAATCAACCAACTCAAACAGGTCAATCCGGCACAACCCAAAAATCTCCATCTCAAGTACAGCAGCCACAAGAAAACATACAGTAAAAATAGATCTTTTTTTACAACTTAATATCTTTAAATCTTTTACCTATCATTTTTATATTGTACACTCGCTTTTCTCCACCAAACTCATTAATTTTTATCTCAATTCTATTCTCTGGTAAATATGATCTAATCTTATCCGCCCACTCAATAACAGTTATACCCTCATTATCTTTCAATGCATCCTCAACCCCAATACTTTCAGCTTCACTCTGATTATCTATTCTATAAAAATCAAAATGATTTAAATCTAATTTAACCCCTTTATGTTTTCTCCAATATACAAAAGTAGGACTAACTATTTCTGTAGAATCAATACCAAGAGCATCTGCTATATACTTCGTAAAATAAGTTTTACCCGCTCCTAATTCACCAATTAGACAAATAACTTCTCCTCCTTCTAAATAACTAACTAGTTTCGAAGCAAGCTTTTTTGATTCACTCTTTGAGTCAACTCTAATCTTGTAACTTATTACTTTCTCTTTCATTTAAAAATCTCTATTTAATAGATTTACCTCCAACAGTTTTCTGAATCTTTCTTAATCTATGTATTACAACAACAGCTATTAAAGTTACAGTCATAGCATATAAAAATAAACCTATTGCTTCTCCCCATCCGCTAAGCTTTTCCTTTAAACGAGAAAAATATGCTTTAGCTACATCATTCCAAGCAAGACCGGCAACTAAAGTTAAGGATGAAATAATCAAAGAGGTTGTTGATGCAAAAGTATCTCTTATATCCTTAAAACTATTTTGCATCCTGGACTTCAATTTTATTTCTTCTATCTGTTTTTCCCCTTTTTCCATAAAATTTTCTATTAACAATTAATTTTAATATGATTACTCAATACTTCTAAACAAAGGCATACCATTTTCGGGATTTATTGGTACATATACCGTTGATTGATTCTCTTTTAAATTCTGTATATAGAGATAGTAAAGATAATTCGTTGTTAATCCCTGCGATATAGTTATTTGTGCATCCTTTTGTCCTTCGGCTTCAATTCTTTTTCTCTCAGCTTCTTTCTCTTCTTTTTCTAAAATAAAATCATATTTTTCCGCTTCCTGTTGAGCAGCTAACTTTTGTTCTATACTCTCTGAAAGTGTCTGAGATAAATTTACTTTACGTAATAACACATCTTCTATAACTATCCCCCTGCTGCTTAACTCACTAGCTATATTTTCATAAAGCTGGGTTTGAATTTCCTCCCTTTTTGTAGAATAGATTTCTGTAACAGTATAATTTGCCACAACAGCACGAATTGAACTTCTAATTAATGGTCTAACAAGTTTTTCAGAGTAATTTACTCCTAATTTTTTATAGATATCGGGACCTTTCTCTGCTTGAAGTCTATATAATACAGTGATATCAAGCCAGACTCTTGCACCATCTATTGCTCTAGCTTCGATTGCATCATTAGTTCCGGAAGTAGCAGTTAGATAACTTGTATCTTCCTCAACACTTGTCATCGTATAGTCTTGAGTCTGCGTAGACATGTTTATAACTTTTGCAAAAGGAATTTTGAACCTAAATCCTGGATAAAATGGCTCTTCACTAACCGATCCAAATAAAGAATATACTCCAATATTTCCTGCCTCAACAATAACAAAGAAAGATGGTACTATTATCAAAACAGCTATTACAAGAAAAACTAGTATAAATATTGCGCTAAACTTTTTTGATCCAACTCTATTTAACATAATTTATATTTAAAAATTTAATTAAGTATATTATAGAGTGCTTCATTATTTATATAAAATATTACCTTTATAAAAAATCTTTCAATATTTTCTCGGCTAATTGTGGGTCAGCTTGACCTCTAGTCTCTCTCATGACCTGTCCGACTAAATACTGAATAGCATTTTCTTTTCCATCTTTATAATCCTTTACTACCTTATCATTCCCTTTTATAACTTTTTCTACTACTTTTTTAATCTTAGAGCCATCTGTTATCTGCTCCAAACCTTTTTTATTTACAATTACTCCTGGAGCTTGCCCAGTCTGGAATGATTCTTCTAAAACTTGCTTAGCAACACTACCAGAGATCTTTGAATCTAAATGTAGATTTACAAGTTCAAGTAAATAATTGGGTCTAAATTTAAGGTCAGTAATCTCTAACTTAGATTTATTCAATAATTTCATAAAATCTCCTATAAACCAATTTGCAACATTTTTCGATACTTCTTTATATTTTTTAGAATCTTCATCCCTTAAATCTGAAACACCCCTCAATGTCTTCTCAAACCAATCTGCCATATCGCTTGAATCTGTAATTACTCTTGCAACATCAGGCTCTAGATTATACTTTTCGCTAAATCTCTCTCTTTTTATTTTTGGCAATTCAGGAATTTGTAAACTTATATCTTGAATCCAGCTATCGTCTATTTTAATAGGCGGTAAATCAGGTTCTGGAAAATATCTGTAATCAGCACTCCCTTCCTTAACTCTTTGCGAAACAGTCTTTCCACTCATACCTCTAAGTCCTCTTGTCTCTTGATTTATTTTTTTTCCTTTCTCTAAAAGTTTCGTTTGTCTTTTAATCTCATAATTAATCACTTTCTCTAAAACAGATATTGAACCAATATTTTTAATTTCAATTTTATAATCAGGCAATTCTTGTTTTCCAAACTCTTTCATACTAATATTTAGTTCAAATCTCATCTGTCCTTTCTCCATATCTGTATCTGAAATATCAAGATATCTTGCAATTCTTTTCAATTCTTTAGCATATTCAATTACTTCTTTTACATCAGTAAAATCCGGTGCAGAAACAATTTCAATGAGCGGTACTCCAGATTTATTAAAATCTAAAAATGTAGAATCTTTCTCGTGGATTGATTTTCCCGTATCTTCTTCTTGATGGACTCTTTCAATTCTTATCCTATATGAATCTCCATTTACATCAACTTCAAGATAACCGTCATAACCTATTGGTAAACCGTACTGAGAAATTTGATACCCCTTAGGCAAATCCGGATAGAAATAATTTTTTCTATCAAATTTAGTCTTGCGATTTATTTTACAATTTAAAGCTATAGCAAGCTTTATACAATAATCAATTGCCGATTTATTTATGGTCGGTAGAGCACCTGGTAATCCTAAGCAAGTAGGACATATCTGTGTATTTGGGTCTTTCCCAAAATAATCAGCAGGACAAGAGCAAAACATTTTTGATTTAGTTTTTGACTGTAGATGAACTTCGAGACCGATTACCGGTATATAATTCATTATAATTAATAATATTTTGTAAATTCTTATTTATTATATACTGAATTGATAGAAAAATGTAATTGTACATTTACCATTAGTCTAGAAGACTTACCTCTAATAGGGCTTGTTTTGCCTCATTAATATAACAATTTTTTAGATATTCTATCCAATCAGGCATATTTCTATTAGTAAAAGCAAAGATAAGTAGACTATAGAATACGGCTTGAGCATCTGTATCTCTAATCCATTCATCACCAAATCTTTCTTTTAATACTTTCAATGCCTCTATTTTCCAATCAACATTATCACCATCCTCGACCTTTTCAACTATAACTTCAGCCTCTGAGTCAATAATACTGGTTTGTTGTATTCCTAAATAACACAAGCCATCACGTGTAATACTTAATTCAGTTAATGTTGATCTTTCTGGATGAACCATACCTAAACAACTAAACATCCTTCTATATTCTTCATTAATAATACGCCCTCCTTCTTGAATTATTGCATCAACTTGTTCAACACTCATCTTTACCTCTCCTTGTGCTAAAGCTTGCTCAATTAATCTAGAGATTCCAACTGTTGATAAACCAAATGGTAACTGCCTAGGTACTAGGAAAATTCTTGGAAGAGAGTTCGCAGGAAATGCGACATCACCTTTATATGGTTCAATAACCGGAATATCACTAGTATCCATTTCTTTACAAATAGCTCTATATCCTTCCTCTAAAACTTGAGCAAAGAATTCTGATTGACTACTAGCGAATACCGATTCAGTATAAGTAATTTTACCTAAGGCAAGTAAACGTTTTGCTAATAATATTTGCATTCCATGCCCGGCTACTTCATGAACATAAATTCCAGCTAGTTCTGCTTCAGGTTTTAGAGGATCCTGTCTTGTAAAATTTGCCATTTCTTTACCACCTTCTTCTGTAATTCTATAATACCATATATTTACTGGTCTAGATTCTGCATATATATTTACTCCCATATTTACAAATGTTTCCTCTCGTGCAAATCTCGTCAACGGAAGAATCTGTTCAATCGTTGATATTACATTACTGACTCGCTCTTCTACTTCAGTAATTGTATCTATTGGATGAGAATACTCATCCTGATCTAATAATTCTGCTTCTTCCTGTATTGCAGCATAACGATATCCTAACTGAATAATATCATACCTAGATAAACCTTGTTCTGATAATTTTTCTAAACTAACACCGCAATAATGAGGTATTAGAACATCAAAACTCTCTCCTGCTCTACTAACTACCGCATTTGCTACATCTTCTAATTGTTCTCCACTTGGAAGTCTATTTAAAGCCAGAATAAAATTCGTATCAGCTCCGACGCTTAGCATTGCATTTATTCCCTTAGAATATATCCCTATAACCATCTCACTTAATTCTCTTCTATTATTCCACTCTACTAAAAACTTTTGTAAAGCTTCCGAAATCCATTTGGGAACCGCTTTATTTTCTAATAAACTTACCATATATGCAGGATTTAGTCTGGTCATTTGAGTGATAATATCTAATTGCTCATTACTATTATTTAAAATTCTTAATAATACTCCCTTGATATTACTTTGTCCTGGGTTTTGACCACCATTTCTTCTCTCTTCCTCAGTAACATCTTTCCGTAAATTATCAAGTGCTCTCATATGTAAACCATCATCAGAAGGGCAATATAGTTGATCCCAAAATATTGATTCAAGTAGATAAGTAGTTACTCCTCTCAACCTCCTAGCATATTCTCTTTCTTCAATAGATAAAGCTAAAAATGTACTCCTATTCATAGCTAAATACTTTCTCATTTCTGATACTGCAAAAGAAGCAATACCTTTTACTACTTCATCGGGTCGGTCAGTATTTTCCATGCTCATTATTGAAGTCATCCACGGTGAATTCTCTCTCCTGAAAGCAGCCTCCTCTCTAGTATTCATCCCCCCCTGTAAAACACACATCTCAACCATTGCTCTTGAATCTACAGTTTCTGCTGCTGAAGATATTACAGAAAGAACATTATCGTACTCACCCTCTGCAGCTTCTTGTCCCTCTAGCAATTCAGACACACCTGGTAACGCAAGAATCTCAGCACGAGTTAAATATTTTTCACTTACTTCATTCATAGGTTCTCTTTAATAACACACCTTATAGTATATCATAACTATTCTAATATTTATTAACTGATTCTTAATTGCAAAACTTAATATTTTACGATATTTTATAAGTATAATATAAGCTTTACTAATATGTCTTTATTTTCAAAAAATAAAATCGGACTTGCCTTAAGCAGCGGAGGAGCTAAAGGACTTGCACATATCGGAGTCATAAAGTCACTAGTGAAAAACAATATACCTATCGATTTTATAGCAGGAAGCAGTGCAGGCTCACTCATTGGCGGCTTATATGCTGCTACTAAAGATATTGAGAAAATAGAAAAAATCGCTAAAAAGCTAACGTACAAAGATTTAATAAAAATCTTCTATGACCCGTCTCTAAAATCAGGACTAATTACAGGTAATAAAACTATTCAATTCCTAGAGGATAATTTCGGTAAATATACTATCAAAAAATTAAAAATACCATTTAAAGCTATTGCTACAGATATAATTAGTGGCAAAACTATTGCTATAAATAGCGGAAATTTAGCAAAAGCTATTAGAGCTAGCAGTTCAATACCTTTCCTATATCAACCAATAAAATACGGTAAATATTATCTAATTGATGGAGGAACTTCTTGTCCTATGCCAGTAGATATAGTTAAAGATATGGGAGCAGATAAAATAATTGCAGTAAATCTAGAAGGCTATTCTTTTAAGAAAAAAATCTATAAGAAATTCAAAAAAATATCAGTAATTACAACACTAAAATCAACTCTTAACTTAATGCTTCATCACCTATCAAGGGGAAATCTTGAAAAAGCAGATATTACTATAACTCCTGAAATAACAAATGTACCTCTTACAAAATTTGTTAATGGAGAAGACTTAATCTCTATTGGAGAAAAAGCAACAGAAACAATAATAGATGACATTAAGAAATTAACTAAAAAAATAAATATTTTCTAATAGTATATGATTTCTCATCCTTTATAATAATACCTGTAACAAAAATATAATGGAATTTTTCGTCTTTCATATTAATTTATATTAAATTATCTCCCATAATATGATAACATTTATTTTAAATATATACTCAAAGTCTCTTTCTCAAATATATAAAATCTAAAGGACAACTTGTAAAAACAATTACAAAAGATAAAATTATTCTAAACGGATTTTATATTAATGGTTATAAAAGTAATCCTGCTGTAATACATATCCATGGTTTTGAAGGAGATTTCTTTGAGAATCAATTTGTTCATGCTATTTGCGATAAATTAGCTAACAACAACATTTCTTTTTGCACAGTACAAACAAGAGGTATGGCAAGTGAATATTTACTGAACAAACCAGACGGCAGTTCAATCAATATCGGATCTCACTATGAACAATTGGACGAAGCACATCTTGATATAAACGCATGGATAGGATTTCTATTGGACAAAGGTTATAAAAAAATTATACTTCAAGGGCATTCTCTTGGAACAATAAAAGTTATAAGATACTTGTTTGAAGGTAAATATAAATCAAAAATAAACAAATTAATTCTCTTATGCCCTTTTGATAAAACCTTTTTAATCGAAAAATTTACTACAAGAAAATATATCCAATATCTCAAACAAGCAAAGAAAAAGATTTTGGAAGGCAAGGGTGATGAAATAGTACCTAAAAATTATGGCGGATTTAAATTATCATATCAAACTTACCTATCATGGTTTGATAATAATGATCTAAGCCATATGTTTGATTTAAGTATAAAGAATTATAAATTCCCGATATTAAATAAGATAAATATACCTGTCCATGTTATAGTCGGGACTAATGATGAATATTTTTATCAATCAGATCCAAAACATCCAGAAATCGGATTTAGAATATTGATTAATAATCTTAAAAAAGGAGGCGGGAAGCTTATCAAAAATGCTACTCACTCATTTGCGGGATACGAAAAAACAGTAGCTCTTGAAGTATTAAAATTTGCAAAATCTAAATAAATCTAACTTTTAAAAAATTTTAATATTGCTTCAGACCAGCCATCTATTCCAAGATTATAATGTGTAAGAACATCACTGTAATTATATGAACTTAGTTCAAAAACAACTCCACCTAAATCGACCACAATACTTTCTACAAAACCTTGATTTAACTCCAAAAGATACACTATCCCCAAATCCTTACCTCCACCAATAAATCCCAACATCTCAATATCATCTTGATAATTATCGGTTATTTCATTAAAGAGACCATATTCGCCAGTGAGATTAATATTATGCAAATGAATAAATACATTCTTATTGTTTAATATATCTCTACTTGAATAATAATGCTTATGATTTTGACTGTAAATATTTAAAATCTCATCAAAACACAAACTTTTCATAACCCCTAAGGCAAGAACATTATTTAATATTTTTTTATTATCTCTAATCACAAACATAAACTTATTTGAATGCTTAACTTTTATCACAAGAAAAATTACAATTTTAGAATAACTATAATCAGAATTAATAAAGTTATTTTTCGAACCAGTAACTCCCTTTGTCCATATAAGATCTTCAATAAACAACTTGTTATCAATCAATCCCTTATTTGTGAAACCTATCACACCGTCTTCATCTCTTTGATCATCAGCATTCCACTGAGATATTCTAAGATTCTTCTTAAATGAATTTACTGCATTATGCGGTATAGCTAAAGCAAGTTTGTCGTTATCTTTAACCTTTGGTTTTTGCTCTGGAAATAATAAGAAATGTCTAACTAATAGATTATTTTTTTCTCTATCTGACTGATTCATAAAACTATTTTATCAATACGAACATTTTTTCACAATTTCTATCTAAACTACCCCGTACCATGTAGAACTCGCTCTGTTCATTTTCGAAGTATTGAAGAATTCCTGTCTCCACAATGAGGCTGGTAAACTTATATGCTAATAACAAATTAGCTTCTCGTCCTGTATTTATAATTTATTATTCATATCTTATTGCATCTAGTGGTGAGATTTTGGTAGCACGCTTAGCAGGATAATATCCAGTAATTACACCAACACCTATAGACATGAATATAACAACCAAAGCAAAGTTAACTGGGATATAAGTTACATCTATTAAACCTTCTCCGCTTGCTATTGAGATCACTGATAAAATCAGTGAAATCAACTTGCCAATAATAAATCCAAAAAAAATCCCTAATATTCCTCCTAATATTCCCATTATCATTGATTCTATCTGAAAAAGATTATAAACTTCTTTAGACTGCATTCCTATTGCCTTCATAAGACCTATCTCCCTCGTACGTTCAAGCAAAGAAACTGTAAGTGTGTTAAACATACCAAGAGAAGCTATAGTAAGTGCAACAACACCAACAATACCAAGACCTATTCTTAAATTCTTAAATAAATTTTCGACTTGATTTATTGTATCCAGAATCGAAATCGTAGTGAAGCCTGAAGCCTCAACATGCTGACGTATACCATTAATATCCTCAAGATTATCAGCAATGATCTTTACTTGGGAATATTCGTTATAACCACACTTTAATAAATTATCCAACTCAATGTAAATTATTGGATTCTCTCCTTCATCAATTACTCCAGTTACTAAATAATTTATCTTTATATTATTAGATTCGAGAACATCATTGATTTCTGATTGATTATTAGTCGTTATTATTTCAGATATTTCTGTTTCATCTTTATTTATTATTTCAGGGAATTCCAACTCAATATAATTCCCTACAATGCTTGAAGAGTCAATACCAAATATCCTGATTAATGCTAGATTTAATACAGCATTACCAGTTATAGAGTTTTCTTCCTCTGCAGCAAAAGCTTTTCCCACTAAATTATTTTTGCTTAAGCTATCCATGCTAAAAATAGCTCCTTCTATTAATCTTATATCTGACTTTTCTAAATATTCTGAGTCGACTCCATATGCCACAACATCTGTTATTGAATTATTATAGTTTACTTTTCCTGCAATACTAATTAATGGTAAAATATTTGTTACTCCTGTCATATTTCTGAAATCCGTTAGAGTTTCTTCATTTAAAACAATATTTGAGCTGACTGCAGGCATTGTTTCAATTTGTTTCTTTCTATCTAAATTACCAATTCTACTGATAACTAGTCGTTCTACCCCATATCCTACAGAGACAAGAAGTACTATAAATCCTATACCAACTGCCATTCCTCCTATTGTTATAAATGATCTTGATCCTTTAATATATAAATTCTTAAGTGATATATTAAAAAGGCTTTCTTTATGTATCGAACTATTATTTTTATAATTAGAAATCTTATGGAGTTTATCAAATAAATTGTTCCATCCGTTTGATATTTTTTTACTAATTCTTGATACACCAGGTATAATTCTCCCTATATATTCAAAAGTTTTTTCTACAAGATAAACAATAAAAAGAGGTATAAACTGAAAAACATTAAATAAATGAAATTTTATTGATTTTAAAAACGCCAGAGGTTTAGATATAAATATTTCCTTAAAATTCCTTTTCTTCTTTTCTAACGATTTAGGTACTGTATCATAACCAGTCCTTCCGTCATTTTTATTTTCTACTGGCGGAGTTAGTAGTTTTTGTTGAAGTGAATATACATTTTTCGTTGTTACCTCAAATTTGTTTAAGATTTTGCCATCAAACATCTGAAAAACTCTCTTTGCAAATGATAGATGTCCAAGATTATGTGTAATTATAACAATCGTCTTTCCACTCTTGTTAAGCTCAGTAAACAGTTTCATTAACATTTCTCCACTTTTATAGTCTAGATTTCCGGTTGGTTCATCAGCAAATATGACATCTGGATTTGTTATGAGCGCCCTTGAAAGAGCTACTTTCTGTTGCTGACCTGAAGATAATTCAGTAGGGTTATAAAATTTCCATAGATTCATATTCAATTTATCAAGTATCATTAAAGCTTCTTCATTTGAATCAGATTCTTCTTTACCAATTAAAAGCAGAGGGAATGCAACATTTTCAACTACCGAAAGAGATTTTATCCAATTTGGTTGCTGATATACAATTCCTACATTCTGTTTTCGAAATACAGCCCGTTGATCTGCATCCATAGAAGATAAATCTTTATCAAGAAAGCCTACTGTGCCCAATGTTGGTTGCTCAAGTCCTAAAAGAAGATTTATAAGCGTCGTTTTTCCACAACCAGATGGACCAAAAATAATAACAAAATCTCCCCTATTTATTTTTATGTTTATGCCTTTAATTACTGGAATTGTCCTATTCCTGATATTATAATTTTTGTAAAGATTTACACCTTTTACCACATAGTTTTTATTATTCTGTTCTGTTTGTAATAAATCGGAATTTTTATCATTCATATATATTCTTACTTAATAAAATTGAATATATCTCCAAGCGTTGAAAGTAATAGTTCATATACTGACTCTGTAGCTTTCGGTGTTATCGCTAATAAATCTTCTCCCTTTTCAATATTTCCTGTAGCATCTGCAGATACTACTCTTAAATGATAAACCTTTGATGGATTCAATTCACTTACCACTACAACGTGATTTTGTGTTAGATTCTCATCAACTTGTGTACTATGAATGTATGACCCTCCACTTCCTTCTGCATACTCTACCTGTGCTGTTGCTAGTTCATCAGTATCCCAAGTAACTATAAGATTTGCTTTTGCATCATTATCTACCCCTTCAGCCTTTGTTATTGTTCCCTCTACCTTTACATTAAATATTGATGGTGGTCTTGAGTCTGTTGCTGTTGTAAACCTCTGCTCATCTGATACTGCTTCATTTCCTTGTGAATCTCTCCCCTTCACAACTAATATATATTTTGTTTTTGCACTTAATCCACCTATCTCCACCTCGTGTTCTCCATTTACCATTTCTAAATCAATCTTCTCCAGCTCCAACTCAGGTTTTCCTTCTGGATAATAACCGATGATTGATGATACATCTGTATTCGATTGCCAGTTTATTTTTACACTAGGTTGAGCTGTTCCTTTCACTTCCTCTATTTGAATATCACTTACCCTTGGTCTTGGCAAGGTCTTAAATGAAAGAATAGTACCTTCATACTCCTCTCCTTCAATATCAACCGGATTTATCTTATAGAAATAAGTTATATCATCATTAAGATTAGATAGTTGAATTGTATATGAGCTCTCCTGTAAAGAGGTCGCGAACTCCTCAAATCCACCAAAATATTCATTTTGACCATAGTAAATTTTAACCCTTGAAGAATTTTCAGATGTAAATTTAAGATTTGCAAAAGATATTCCAATTCCTGTTACTTTTATGTCACTTATAACTGGAGGAGGATCAGTTTGAAATGTTTTCTCTTCGCTTATACCTGTATTCCCATCTTCATCTGTCCACTTAGCTTTAAAATAATATATTGTTCCTGGCTTTAAATTATTTAGTGTTATTGAATGATAAACCTCTTCATTGGATCTATATATCTCATCTTCCAAATACAAACCACTACTATTACCATATGCAATTTTTGTATCACAACCGCGATCTGTCACCCAGCTTATCACTGCTCTACTCGTTGTAATAAGAGATATGTCAGGTCCATTTACTAAATTTGCTGGTTCTGTAAATTTTCCCGTAGGTAGTTCACTTACTGTACCGGAAATAGCTCCACAGTTATTAGCACTATCGCAAGCCTTCACACAATAATAATATGTACTCTGATCTAAATCCATATCAACATATGATGTTGCTGTTGTGGTTCCCACTAAATCAAACTCACTAAAATTTGCAGTGCAAGTTGTCTCTGTTGTTCCTCTATAGACCTTATATGATCCAACTCCTGCCCCAACATCTTCTGGCTCATCCCATGTTAATGCAAGTCTCCAATTTTGTGATATTTTAATAGATATATCGGCTATGTCTAAATTCCTTGATATACCAGGCGATGATCCATTATATTCAAAAATCTTTGATACATATGTATCATAGTTGATATTTCCTGCCTCGTCTCTTGCAACAATATAGATTGTATTTTGTCCTGGTTGTGTAGCAAACGCATCTGCTTGTAAACTTGTTGTTCCTGCTGAAGTGTATGTACATGTATTTACTGATGGTAGTGTATTTATTGTATAACAGTAAGTTATCTGTGTCTCCTGTCCTATATATGTTTCTGGCGAACTCCAGCTGAACGCATAACTATTTATTGTATTAGAAGCAGGATCAACCTGTACATTCTGCACTCCTGATGGAGCCAGTGTATTTATCTTAATTACTCCAGTAGTGTAACTTGTTGTTACATTCCCTACATTATCCAGTGCTCTAAAGTATATAAAATTACTACCTTCTTGCAATACGTCATAATCATATACCTCATCCATTGTATAATACCCATCATTAACCAAAAGGTCATTTAAACCTTCTGTGCCTGTATGCAGATCTCCATACCATACTCCCTCCTCTCCTATACGGTACTGTAATCCTGCAAATCCCGAATCAGGATCTGTAGGTGAATCAGGTCCAGAAGTTGGCCAAGTTACTGTTACCGCCTTTGACGAAACAAAATTTCCAGGTACTGATATATATGAAGAATTTATTGCTGGAGTATCATCATAATAGAAACTTACCAGATCCTGATAGTCTTCAGCTGCACCGGTCCATATATTACCTGCAAGATCAACTGCTTTTATACTGAAGTAGTATTGCTTTCCTGTTATTAATTCCAGATCTTCTATTGAAGATAAATCTATTCCTACTCCTGATGCAATAAAATCACAGTAATCAACACTTACTCCGTCATCTAATCCGTTAAATTTCCCTCCGCTTTGAGCAGGATTCAATAAATTTGAATTTCCAGGATCAGCCTCATCCAAAGATATACAGTATCCTAATATCCCATTCCCTTCAGCATTATCCTCTCCTTCTATCCAGCTTATTTCAGGTTCCAAATTTGTCCAATCCCCATTTATTGCATTCTCAAGAATCACATCGGTTGCATTTAATGTTGGAGGAACCTGATCAGAAGCGTCGGATCCAATACTTATATCCTCAAATACAGGAGTTTCCGATGTAGTTTCAAGTATAAACTGATATTGAATATATCTATTAGTATCATTAACACAGTCATTAGCAGAGAGATCTGAGCTTGAGAGGATTGCCACGCATTCACTAAAATCAGGAGCATTTTCCATGTTTGAAACACTGTCACTTCTAACTTTGACTGATACTGTTCCTCCTCCGCTATAGTTATATGTCAGTTCATCCCAATCACAAGGATAGGTCATATCTATAACATTTGAAACGATAAAACCGCCTGCTTCATAACGTGATTCTTCAGAAGCGAATGTACAAAATGAGTCAGTTTGGCTCTTATAAGAAGCAGCTATCCAGGCAGCTGATCTAACGGCATTCTCTATCCTAAATTCATCCATTCTACCATTGATATGATTTACATAATCATCACCAATGCTGAATGTACGGTCTATTATCGTTGGGTATGATGAATTGTAGGAACTACCACCCAAATATACCCCATTTTTATACCATTTGTATGTATATGTTGATGGATCACGAACACTTGTTACATAAATCCATTGATTGGTTTGACTTGTAACCATATTTCCTGACTGATGAGCTCCATAAGGGGAAGAATTGCTTCCATTACTTCCAAAAAACCAACTTATTCTCCCGTTGGTTTCGACAGTCATCGTTCCCCAACCTCCATAAGCTTGTCCAAAAGGATTCTGTCTGCTTGGGGAAGTATAACTATAAGAATAAATCCAAAATGAGATTGTAGTTTCAGCGGTTAACAATGTAGGTCCGACCGTACCTAAGGAAATTCCTGTGCTTGAAGAGAAATCAGCACTTGAAGAAATCTGTCCAGGCTGGCCAAATATGATCTGATCGGGAGTTCCAGCAGTATTATCAGTACTATCTATTACTGATTCAGAACCACTGGTTCCTTCTGGTTCATTAAAATGGTAGATCATTGCCTGATTATTGTTCCAGACTTCTTCTACATTCTGGCCATCTGAAGCATCTTCATTTCCATAATACATATATATAAAATCCTCATCTGATTCTATATCTATCTGAGGGACTTTTACCCATATATATGAGCTTCCTTCCTCATTCCACTCTTCTATCTCATATGCCAACTCAGTTACTTCGTCAGAATCGTAAAATCTTATATCCTCGCCAGAATCCTTTGTCTTGGAATAATCGATCTCCTCTTCATTATCTAATTTTATCAAAACTGGAAAATCTACAAGCTCTTCAGAGGTAACTCCTAAATTTACAACAGTATTATTTAAATTAATTTTTCTTCTATAACTAAAATCGGTATCCACCCATCCTTCTTTTATACTCAAAGTCACCTGTCCTTCTACTGTTTCATCTACATTATATTTTGATTCATATGTGTTTACAGTTCCTGTTATGGGACTTTCAGCTTCTCCACCACTCCAATCTGTTTGTACCCAATACATTGTTTCACCAGACAATACATTTCTTATAAATACCATTGTTAAAATTGCAAGCCCAATTCCTATTACTATTGCTAATACATATATCTTTGTATCATGCTCTGGATTGAAAAACTCCTTTGAAATAAATTCTTTTGTCTTTTTAAAAGAATATAACATATAAATAAATATTGATATATCAATATAATATAGAATAAAAAATTTAAAAGAGCAAGAAAAAATTTTAATAATTGGAAAATCATTTATAATATCTAAATAATAGTACTTACTGAGGAAAGTGATTATCATAAACTAAAGGAAAAGGCAGGGTAATGATAAAGATGATCTTTTAAAGAAAGGTCTAAAGGCAATGCAGGAAAACTGTTATCTTAATATAATTATTATAAAATACTGCCCGGACAGGACTCGAACCTGTAACCGTCCGATTAACAGTCGGATGCTCTACCAGTTGCGCTACCGGGCAAATATTATTCTTTTATTAAACTTCTATCCGGTAGCTGTAATGAGTTTACATGCAGTGAGCGTAATCGAACTGTCGAATGGCGCTACCAGGCAAATGATATTTTGCTTCTTTTCGATATATCCCGTACAACTCGCTACACTCGTATACGGGATTATGTATCCATACGATTTTTCTGCACTCCCTTCGCTCATTTGAAAAATCTACGGCTACATAAAAAACTACTCCCAATTAGGAGCTGGAATTAATATTTAGATTATTCAAAAAACTCAACATAACATATTGATTATTTTATATTAACAACTAAGGATCTATCATTTGAGATGTATTTCCTCCATCTCCCCTTTCTATAGATCGACCTGAAGTAACAGCAGGCAAATAGATTTCATCAGCACTATTAACATTTCTATCCTTAGGCGAACTACATAAAGTAAGAATCCCAACCCCCACGGAAATAAGCAAAACAACCCGAGTTGCTAATCTAGCAAATCTATCTGTACTTCCAGTTTGGTCTTCAATCTCCATATAAAAATTATATCACATCTAAATTACTCTATTCAATTGCTATATCTAACTAAATTTCCAATTCTCCTTCAACCATCTCTTGCTTTTCCTATATATATCTTCCATTCCACGTTTCTCCATTTCCTTTCTAATAACACCTCCCTGATGCGGTTTCTTATATACCTGTTTTAGAGGAGAAAAAAAACCATGTGCATAGTGTATCATCTCATGTGCAATAGTCGCTTGAACAACATATTCTGGGATATCTTCATCTTTAAAAAGTGAAGTAATAGTTATTAATGTGATTCGCCCGTCATCTTGATAACCCAGATCATCACTTTTCTTTCTTAAAAACCCCTTTACCTTTGTATTTCTTCTAACCCACTTAATTGATCCAAGCTGGCGCTTTGCACGTTTGCCAAATTTAATAATTACTAAATTCTTACGCGGGATATCATTAAAATAGTCTTCCCATAATTTATACATTATATTTTCAAGCCACTTATTGTCTCTAACCATATCTTAAAATATCTTGATTATATAAATTAATCAATTTCAATAATTAAATTGATTTTATAGTTTAATCTAAACTTTAATAAATACATACTATATACTTGACTTTTGAATTTCAAAAGTCTAACATGTAAGTGGATGGTGATATTAGACTTCGGTCAAATAGATCCATCCACTTTTTTTGTCTATTTCACTCTATCCCTCTTTAATAATTCTCAACACAGTTACATTTAGCAATATCTGCATACTCCCAAGACTCACCTTTTACAGTTCTTTCCTGCGTTTCCATATCAACTGATATAAGACCAAACTTTGCATCATATCCCTCTGTCCATTCAAAACAATCCAGAAGCGACCAATAGTAAAATCCTCTTACATCTGCTCCTGATTTATTAGCATAATAAACTTGCACCGCATGTTCCCTTATAAATTGATCTCTATCTATCTCGTGATAATCAGGAACTCCTATCTCAGTAATATAAATAGGAATATTATAATCCTTGAATCTCATCAATACTTCAAATAATCCTTGAGGATAATAAGACCTATCTAAACTTTGATTTTCAATCTCCTGGGGACTTTTAGTCAGTACATCTTTAGCTAAAGAAATATCTATCGATTGTTTATAGTAGTAATGTACGCCTATAAAATCTAACTCTTCATGTACTTGATTAATTAGATAATGAACCCAAGTTTTATCAATTGCATAAGCAGCAATATTCTCAATCACATTTTTCTCATGATAAGGGACTACATATGAAGAATGCTCCGCTAATCCAACTTGCGCATCTGGATCTAAATTATGAATTACACCATAAGCTTGTTTATGTGCGTTGCTAATATTCGATACTAATTTCGGGATTTTTATATACTCTTTTTTTGCAGGTGGCCATTTAGATGATATATACCCACATGTGATGTAAGCCATAGGCTCATTCATAGTAATCCAAAACTCTACCTCATCATCTAAATTAGAAACAACATATTCAACATAATTCAAATAATCTTCAATTGAATTCTCCTTTTCCCATCCCCCTTGATCTTCGAACCAAATAGGCAGCGAATGATGCCAAAGAGTGACCATAGGTTCAATATCTTTTTCATTCAAATAATCAATTACATCTCTATAGTGTTCTATTTCATTATAATCAAAAATATCTTTTTCAGGCTCTATCCTCGACCATTCAATAGAGAATCTATAAGAGTTCAACCCCATTTCCTCCATTAAATCTATATCTTCACGATATTTATCATAATGATCAACCGCAACTTCAGTAGTATCCCCATTCTTTATATTTCCCTCCTCTTGCTCAAATCTCCACCAATTGCTATAAATATTTCCTCCTTCAACTTGATAAGAAGCAGTAGCTGCTCCCCAAAAAAATTCCTCATCAAATTCTAATATTTCATCATCAACTTCTTCATAACCTATAGGCTTATTATATTTATATGCTGGAACAGAAACTATAATCAAAAAACAACCAGACAATAAAGTAAACAGTAATAGACAGTTCAATAAACTTCTATTTTTTCTAATTATATTTCTCAAAATTCTTCAATTAATTTAATATTTGACAGTATAACATCTTTGTGCTATTTTTAAATTGGTAGATGCTTGTTGAAAGACATAAGTGCGAGGAAGTATGCTTTTGCCCGTCATTTGATTAGTAATAATCAAATATCGGTTCCTCAAATGTAAATAAGTGTCTACCATTTTTTTATCTATTTTTAAGTCGCTCAATTCTTGATAAATCCCAAGTCGTAATCACCCCTAGTATCTTTTCATCCCTCTTACCTTGTTCAGTTACAAAAAGAACTCCAAGTCTAGCATTCTCAAGCTTAGCATTCTTAAAAGTCTTATTATGAAATAACTCCTGTACTTTATAAACATCTAAATCCTTAGGTATGAAATCCCAACCTTCATTAATTGGTTCTTTAACGATTTCAATTATATCTTCTATTCTCGAATCATCATCCAAAAGAACCTCTTTCTTTAAACCCAGACCTTGTTCCCCTAATATCGCTGCAATACAAGCCTCAGAGAAAACACCTATTAAATCTTTTGATTTATTCTTATCTGATAATACAGGAACCTGACTATATATTTTCTCTGCCATAACTTGTATAACATCTGAAATTTTATCATCCAAGCAACAACAATAAACACAAGTTGAAGCTATATCTATTGCTGTCTGAGGATTATTCATATGTTTAATAACATCTGCAATTCTGTCCAAGAATGCATCGGTTGGTATAGTTATGTCATCTAGGTATTTCTCCTCGTGAATAATCACATTCCTCAGATCATGTATCAAACGCACCTCATCCTTAATATTTTTATAGGAAGGATATTCATTGATAAATTTATTCAATTTCTGAATAAAGGAAATATTCCGTTTCTCCTTAATCCTGTCAGAAATAACTTCATCTAACTTATTGTAAAGTATTCTAAACTTTTTAATATTACTTTTATTCATAAGTTTAAAAATACATTATTTAATATCTAAAACTATTGTAGCAGAATATTTAATTTGAAAATAGTAGAATAAAACTTCTAAGTTAAAATCCAACTTCTGACTTGGCAACAACATATTTATTAGTTACAATAATTAATAATTCACTTATAACAACTGCCATGAGTAAAACAACAAAATTATTACTAATAATTATAATTCTCCAAACACTTGCAATCGTTTCTTTAATTTATACAATTATAGTAATAAGAATTTTTTCAAATGAGACACTCAAAAATAATCTATCAAACTATATTCAAGAGGAACAGGATGAGTCTAATGAAATAGCTGAAGAAAAAGTAAATCTTTCAACAAATATTGCAGCTACAATTGTATGGTGGGACCAAGACAACGGTTTTGAAAGTATAAAAAATTACAGTAAATATATCGATTCTGTCTCTCCATTTTGGTATGAATTAAATATGAATGAAGAAATATCTCCTTTTTCTGGTGCTGAGGATACTGAAATTAAGAGTTACTTTGAGTTAAACAATATTAAAATTCTACCAATCATCTCTAATGAATTTGAAAGAGAACCTTTGGCATCTATAATTGCTGATACTGAAAAAAAGCAAAAACATATAAATGATATATTGGTAATTGCAAATCAATATGATGGAGTAAGTTTAAATTACGAAAATTTAAATGAAGAAGACAAAGATAACTATTCGCAGTTTATAATAGAGCTAGCAAACAGCCTTCATGAGAATAATAAACTTTTAGGTATTCATCTTCACGCTAAAAACGAAGAACCCGGGACATGGAACGGACCAAAAGCACAAGATTGGGAAACTCTAGGAGGAGTCTGCGACAAGATGAAAATAATGGCTTATGATTACCACTGGTCAACATCTGAAGCCGGAGCCATAGCTCCGCCAGATTGGGTAGAAGAAGTTATACAGCATGCTAGAGAATTGATTCCAAACGAAAAAATTTATCTTGGAATACCATTATATGGATATGACTGGATTTCTGAAGAAGGAGAGGGTATAACCTATGAAGAAGCTGTTAATATTTCTGAACTTAATAATGTTCAAATTGAAATCGACTCATCAACAAATTCACCTTTCTTTACATATACTGATAATGAGGACAACTTCCATGAAGTATGGTTTGAAAACTCACAAAGCACCAGCTCTAAGTTAAACATTGTACAAGAATACGAAATCGGTGGAATAGATTTCTACAGGCTTGGAGGTGAAGATAAAAAAATGTGGGGTGAAGTTGAAAAACAATTTACATTAGAGTGAACTATTATACAATTCTCCAACAGTATAAAATCCATTCCAATTCCCTGTTCTTGTACTACAAAAAATAAAATTAACCACATGATCATTAATACAACTTGTTATCTTTATATACCTTGTCGATTCAAATACAAACACATGTAAGATACACTTCCAATCTTCTTTAATTGTATCTCCATCACATGAATCTATTCTATACCCTTCAGTATCTTCCCAGAAAACTAACCTTTTTAAGCCATCAAAGAAACCTATTCCCCACAAATCTCTTATAATAAAATATAACTGTTCTAGTTTTATATTTTCTTGAAAACTTACTCTAAATTCACCAACTTCTCCGTTACCAACATACTTTTTAATCATATCTCCTATTTTTGTTACAATCATATCCGGGCTGACAGCAAAATACCCCCAATCTGTTTCTCCTCTCAAAAATTCCATAATATACATCAAAAAGTATAACAACATCATATGTTATATCAAAAAAATTACGAGATTACACACAGCCACAAAACTGAAGAAAATTATTTCTAACTATTAGAAAAAACATGGTTGATTCCATTATCCGCTTACTCGTAATAAAAAAATTATTTACTGAAATAAGATTGTATAAATTTCAGGGTCTTAGGGAAATGTTCTTGCGGTTTGAGATCTGAAGTAAGAATGTTCACTGATGCAATCAACATTTCCCTAATCTTTTTTTTGGGTATTTTTTGAGACCAAAAAATACCCTATTTTTATAAAATATATGTCTTAAATTGTTTACTTTATAAACTTTTATAAAAAAGTTCAAAGACATATCTTACAAATAGATTTTGATTTTATTACATCTATTCAACACTATACATAGCATTACATTATAGCTATACATGCATACATGCCAACAAATAGGTCAACAATAGAATCAACTTAAGATTTGGGATTATGTTAAAAATAAATTTAAGATCTAATCCATCCCGTAACTGAGAAAATTATTTCTAGTTATAGGAATAAATAATACAATCTCCAAGCCAATTAAACCCTTTCTTTCTTACATCTAATACTATCATACTACTTCTAGTTCTACTCATTAATCTCATAGACATAAATTCACCGCGACAATCAATCTCTAATCTATAATCACCGATCATTATTTTATCCCAATCTAAATCATTCCTTATTACATAATACCAGTTACCACTCCCCCAGCAATAAATATCTAGTGCAATTTTTTCATTCTGACCAGACATGCCCCGTAGCATCTCATCTAAAACAAAATATATTCCTTCAAGTAAAATCATTTTATTTAACTGAAAATGGCATACTCTATCAGATTCTAAATATGATCCTCCTATATTTGAAAAAATCAAATATAATCCAGAAGCTATATCTTCAGCATTTACTTCTATCCCTGTCATGCCCTCTCCCTGCTCACTTAACATAGTATATAGTATAATATATAGAACTATTATATATTATACCAAAAACATATAAATATTCTACAAAAAGTATCACTTGGTAAAATATTAATGAATTTTATTCACACTGGAAATGTGAAGAAGATACAGTAAAAACAATAGATAACACCTGATTACTTTCTATTGGTATCTTTAATAATAACCTATCAAAATTTTGATTCCCAGTAAGTGATTCGAAGCAGGATATTGCTCCCATTACCGGGATAAAATCTAATACTTCAGGTCCTCTTTCTGATTGCCGCCTCCCAGTAAAAACACACATGATAGCTTCTTCTAAAAAAAATTAGTTCTAAAGATTCTATAACGCAACAAGCTTCCATCCGTACTCTCTAAAGTTTCTGCACCCTGAGCATTTTCTCTTACTTCTACACATATTGTACAAGATACATACAAACCTTCTTCTAAATAATACAGTTTAAACATCTCTCTAGGAGAACATGAACCAGTCTCTTCAGGCATAATTCTGAAAGTAATATATTATACTTTCCGAGGCAGTTTAAATAGTTTTTGTACTTTCCCATTTACCATGCACATTACAGTAAGCAACAGCTTTCAACTGCATGCCTTTTGCTAACGCAACTTGAAAATCTGCTTCTGGAACTTTATTATCATTTGGATTCAACTCAACTTTATTGATAAGCTTATCATTTGCATATAATTCAATAGATTGAATATGATGAGCCTCTTCCATTACATGTGGAATCATACCAACTTTCACCTTTAAATTTACAACCTGCCCCATCTCTAAACGATCAGGCATCACAAAAATAGGCTCATGTGTTTTTTTTAAATTTTCATCCGGAGAAGAAGTTGTCGGATTAACTATATTTTGAGGTGATACTGACGTCTGGTCAGAACCACTTTCTGTATCTGAATTAACCTGCTGAGCCGGCGGCTTAGCGATATTACTTACTGGAGGTACAGATGCTGAAGCATTACCCTCCGGTATACTTTCATCCCCCTGCATTCCTGATAAAGCTTCATCTGAGACCTTACTTTGGCCTTCTGGAATATTAGATTGAGGATTCTGTGCAGGCACCTGATTATCTTCAAATTTTTTACTACCAGCCTCTAAGTCAGGTTTTAAGGTGTCTAATTTTTCATTCGTTCCAGGCGCAACAGCAGGTGGCTGTACCGGTTTTGCCATATCAGAAACCGGTTTGGGAGCTGAATCAGGTTGCATTCCTGTTGTACCTCCCTGATCACTACCAGCTAAACTATTATCTACATCAGGTTTATCAGTAACACTTACTCCCTGTGCTTCCTGAGGCTTAGTTATATTTGCAGGATCCATATCTATTTTCTCCGTTACTGTTTCTCTTTTTTGCTGTCCAGACACACTATCTTGATTTGCATCTGGCATCATAGATGAAGACATAGGATCTGTTTTTTGCTGTGAATCTTGACTACTTGAAATAAGAGGATCATTTGGATTTGGATTTGGACTATTTGAAGGTTGTTGACTAGGTTCTAAAGGATTATTTATTTGATCTGCCATAATTTAAATCATTATATATTAACTACTGTATCATAATAACAGAGGGGATAATTTAATGCAAAACTGAAAATCCAATCTAATAATTTTTTTTAATCTTTTCGATTTTCAATTCGATTGATGAAATTTCTCCTTTAATCTGTTTAATAATTCCTGCAGCCTTTTTATATTTTGTAATTCCATCCTCGATATCAATGTTCCCTTCCTCAAAGCCTCTTACAATTTTATCTAAATCTTTAATCATCTCATTAATTTTTATTTTTTTACAGTTAGATTTTCTATTCATTCTAATTCAATTAAAATTTAATTTATTATTTATCTTTACAACTAATTATTTATTAATACTATCAACAACAGATTTAAAAGAACCATCGAATAATGTTGTCTTAATCCTATCATTTTTACTTAAGCTTTTAATAGACTTAATATTTTCTTTATCTTTTTGGATTAAAGCAAAACCTCTTTTTAAGATACTCTTTATATCAAAAGATTTAAGAATCCTTTCTAAATTGGTCAACTTATTCTTTATACTATCAATAAACATTCTTACAGTATTCTCTAAACTAGCAACTCTTTTTTCAAGTTCAATCCTCATTTTCTGTATCTCTTCAGCTAAATAATCATATATTACATCCCCCCTTTCACATATATCATCAAAAAAGTTACTATTTTGTTCAAAAATATAGTAAGCAGCTTGTGATGGAGTAGAGGCTCGAATATCAGCTACAAAGTCACAAACACTCTCATCTTTTTCATGGCCTACACCAACAATTATTGGTATTCTATACGTAAATACCAATTTAACCAATTCTTCATCATTAAAAGACTTCAAGTCTTCCAGACTTCCTCCGCCTCTTGTTAGTACAATTACATCTACATCTGTTTTCTCTGCATCTTTGAGTGCAGAAGTAATACTTTTTACAGACTTAGGTCCTTGAACTAAAACAGGATAAAAAGTTACATTTACTGATACATTGTTTTCTTTTAATATCTTAATGAAATCTGAATATGCAGCGGAATCCTTTCCTGTTAGCAATGCTACTTTTGTAATAAATTTAGGGAGTTCTTGTTTATGCTCTTCTGCAAATAACCCTTCTGATTCTAATTTCTTCTTCAACTTCTGATAAGCAATTGCAAGAGCACCTTCTCCAACTGGTTCAACTGAAAATGCTGATAAAGAAAAAGAACCATAGGGGACATATATATCTGCTATTCCGCTTACTACAACTTCCATTCCTGCTTCGACAATATCTATCCCCTTAACATTTGGAGCATAACCCCCTACTTTTAAATTAGCTTTTCCATCAGATAAAGTCATTGCAAGACCATTATTCTTAGTGATTTTGAACTCTGTAATCTCTCCTTTTATCTTAAAAACTCCAAGCTCCTTACAAACATCTTTTATAAGAGTATTAAATTGTGTAACTGTAAAAATATTATCGCTAGATAATTCCATCAGTGATTAACTTATCTTATTTTTTAGTACATTATTATAATATAACATACTAAACTATAACTAC
>CAZNER010000001.1:0-73806 GCA_964572065.1 uncultured Candidatus Saccharibacteria bacterium | reverse complement strand
AGATAATAATGTTACAAATGAGTTTTTTAATAAGATAAACAGTAATATAAATAAAAGAGATGTTTGTTGAATACCAGATGCTGAGTGGAAAGATAAAATAGCTTTTGATAAAATTAATTGTTTAAATAAAATAAATTTTAAAGAAGGGGATAGAGTATTTGTTCTTGATTCTGATATTATAATTACAGATAATATTTTTGATATTTTTGAAAGGGAAAAAGATATTGATGTATTTGTTACTGCAGAACACGACGGTTATCAACGAGATGTAAATGGTGGTGTTTGGGCTTTTAAGTATTCAGATACAATTAAACGATTTTTACAATTCCAAGTAGAACAACTACTTAACCCAACATGGGAACCTTATAAAGAATATAGAAAACAATATAAACATAGACACTTAAGATGGAGTATAGGTCAAGATTTTTTAAATGTTATTTACAAACACCAATTACCTTTCGATTGTACAGTTAAAAATATGGGATTTAAATATAATTTTGCTTTTATACCAAAAAAACATAAACCAGTTGAAGAACTTTTAAAAGATAAAGATATAAAAATTTTACATTTTAATGGTATAGGTAAAAAAATAATGTTAAAAAATTTAATTAAAAGCAGTTATAAGGTATAATAATGTCTCTTAAAGTTTTTCATACATATGAAAGTACATATAATTCAGCAACTTCATTTACAGATTTACAAAATGATCACGGAATAGAATCTGGTAATACATATGTTTTAACACATTCTAAACTTGGTGCAGAAACAAAACTATATGATGAATACAACAGATGGCATGGAGCTACTTATCATTATTGGATTCCAAGCGGTTCTTTACCAAGTTCTTCATCTGTTCGATCTCTTATGTCTCATATGCAAAATTCTGTAAGAACTTTAAAACCGGCTCATGTACGAGATGTTATAGTATATCATTCCCATTATGTACCATACATCGCAGATGATTGGCTTTCCGGATCTTATGATTCAGAATATTTTAGTTATGACAACCAATCTTTATATATTACACAAGAAACAGATGGAGATGGTAAAAATTATATTAGTCCAGTTATAAATCTAGGTACTGATTGTAGTATATATAATTGGTATTATGATTGGTGTTGGGAATTATTTAATAACGCATCAGGAGCTGTTTTTGTTAGGCAAGGAGTAGATTCAGCGTCGGTAGGTGATAACCCATTCTCTTTAACGCAGTTAAATGATATTAATCCTTCAGGATCAGTTGAACAATACCAACAATTTAAAATTACAGCTTATGCCTCTGGCTCTGAAGACTTTAGAATACATCAATTTACATATAAAGCCAGAGAAGCTCAAGATCCGATGGCAATACGTTTATAAGTGAGGTGGTATTATGCAAAGAAGTGATTTTTTTAATGATCAGATGGTAGATGAACAAGATTTGGATTTCGTTGAATTATCTAAAATTGATTCGTTACAAAGAACTATACATGATATAGTTATCAAACCCGTTGAAGGAGGTTCAGGGTCAATTGTTGGGCAGCCAGGAGACGAATATCTAGAAGTAACGGTTGGTACTGATTCTTATTCTGTATGTAGTGGTTCTGCTATAACTAGGTCTGGGGAATTAATTAATGTACCTTATGCCCCATCTAGTACTTCAGATCCATTACATCCAAATGCCAGACCACAGAGAAGTGGTATTTCTTTTTCTGGCGTACCAAGTACAGATTACTATGTTTACGTATCTTATGCCGAACAATCTGGTTCTATAGAAACTGATGATGAAGGTAGTAAATTTTATACTAGATATTATGATAGCTATAATATACAAACTTCGCAAACATTACTAACAAGCGATGATGATGTTATACTTGCAAAATTTACAACTGATATATCTGGTTCTATTGATACAAGTACTTTAATTGATTTAAGAGATGAACAATGGATTTCAACCTACGTGTTACAAGATAAAATTCCGGGAGATACTACGGAACCTACATTACCGTCAGGTTCTACATGGACTGGGATGACTTTACGAGATAACTTAAGTAGAATACGGGGTGTTTTATCAATGCTCGCAACAGATAGTGATTGGATATCCCCAGGCCAAGAAGATAGAGGAGTAAGAGCAAGAAATTTATATTTTGGAAAAGTTGATGATAATAGAATTACTACATCTTCAGGTTCTATAGAGTTTCAATGTGCTAATATGAGAATAGATACAGAAAATAGATTAATTGCGGGTCCTGATGATCCAGGTTCAAGTTTTGGAGCTGATAATCTTTATATTGAATCAGATTCGGGGTCTATTAGAAGTGATAACGGTTCTATTTATTTATATCCAAGCATGAGTGAAGCCTCTACTACCCATTTCGAATTAGAATATGTAGATCTAGGTACCAGATTGGTTTTGAAAGCTATGGAAGATGGGGCACTTACTGATTTATATTTTAATACTAATTCTACTTATGTAAATGAAGATGGGCATATATATGGTACAAGAGTTTGTGGTTCTTCTGGCTATTTCGAAATATACCCACAACCTATAGGTTATACAAATACAAGATTAAAAGTTGATGATGTAGATGCTGGAGCTAATATTACATTACTTGCATATGGCAATGATAGTGCTGATGATCCAGCTTATTTGTTTTTAAATTCTCATTCCGGTACTGATGATGGGGTATTTGTAGATCCAAGTGGTAGTATTTGTAATAATGGCGGTACTTTATATTTTGTACCTGATAGAGATAGCGCAGCAAAATATAGATTTGGAGTAAGTCCTTATAATGTAGCTGGGGGTGACGGAGCTATAGCTTTATACGCGCTTACTTCAAGCGAATCACCTAATAATATGCGTTTATATTTACAACCAGAACCAGCTGATGTTGCTATGTATGTCAAACAAGGTAGATTATATTTTGTTAATGCTTGTCATATTTATGCAGATTCTTATGATACAACAGGTATGCGATTTTATCCAGATTCTGATCAGGCATCTAAGCCGAATGCCCATTTTAGAATAGAACATCGAGGAGCTACAGGTAATATCGGTATTTATGCGTATTATGATTCAACGCACCAGTCTAATTTATATTTAAATGCTAATAGTACGTATGTTACTGATGATGGAGATTTAGTACTTGCAGGGGATTTAACAGTTGCGGAGGATGTAGCTATAACCGGTCATTCAGTATTATCTGACTATTTAAGTGTAGATTTTACATCTGGAGTTACTACTTTAACGGATACTGCGGCAGCAATAAGAATTGACGCAGATACTAGTGAAACTCAAGGCAGGGCTGTAGGTATTTGGACGGAAAGTACTATAGCTAGTGGTGGAGTAGTATCTGTAGGTACTTATAGTAAAGCGACATCAAGAAGTGATAAAGAAGCTATGGGTCTTTATGCCTCAGCTAACGGTGATGGTACAAACTATGGTATAAGTGTTACGGCTACTGGCGGAAGTACTAATTATGGTATATATTCTACAGTAGCAAATAACGCAAATAATTATTCAGGGTATTTTGATGGCACTACAATGGCTTCTGAATATACGATGCAACTAAAACATACATTAATAGGAGTAGAAAACGGGTCTGTTTCTTGGGATACAATAGTACAACATTGTTTAGCTTTAAATACTAGTGCTACTTCTACTACAGATTATTTAGAAGAATATGGAGGTCCTTTAGTATTTGCTTTATCTACTACAGCTAATGTACCTTGTCAAGGAGAAGGAGAATCGGGTATTTATGATCTGATAACTGGTATACCAGCTAGACAAACAGTTTGGTATATAGAATTAGCTTATAGAGATCCTAATGCCGAAGTGGATGATGATAAAACAGGAGATGCTAGTGGTTGGATTTATGGTGATGGCTTAAATGCCGTTCCTGGGGATGGTGGTATACCTTGGGATGATCCTACTGCTGCTACTCCAGCATCTTTTAGAACAGTTAGTTGGTCATCCATTCCTGGAGGGTCTTTACCAGCTAGAGGACAACACGGCATACACGAAGGTACAGGCACCCCAGAAACTAGGGGTCTTGGTTTTTATGATGACGGTTCAGATATTAAATTGTGTTTTATAAATAATAGTACTAATACAGCTTTTACTGGAGAGTTATACTTAATTTGTCATGTTTTTCACGATATGATTTAATTTTGTATACTTAAATAAAAAACACAAAAAAAGTTATTATAAAATATAAAAAATATAAAAAGGAGGTGATTAGTTGTGTTTAAAGTTCCTTTTCGAATGTGTTATACTAACAAGTTAAAACATTTAATAAAATGGACAGTATGGTGTCATATTGTTTTACGTATATGGCCAAAGGCTATTAGTCCTATAATTTAAAATTTAATAATTTAAAATAAGAAAGTATGAAAGATAAAAAGGAGGAACCTTTTATGAACGCCCAACAAAATAAACCCCAAGTAATCATTCCTAATCAACAACAGCAACAAAATTCGCAAGTACAAAATATCAATCCTAATCAAGAACAACAAAAGAGAATTGTAACCTCAGAAGATTTTGAACAATTTTTTAACAATCAGAAACTTGTTATACTACAATCGGTAAATGACTTTAGTAGTATTCTAAACAGTATACTTGCAAATTTACAACGCATAACAGTTTCCCGCAATCAGTTGTATGATAAAGTACAAACCATGGAAAAAGAAAAAGAAGAGTTAAGAAAACAATTAACTGATAAATTACATCAGGCACATCTAGAAAGAGATGCGGCTAATAATAAACGGAATGAATTGCAAAAAGAATTGGAAACAATTAGATTAGAGAGAGCGCAGGTGGGTAATCAAAAAGCTCAAGTAGAACAACAACTTAAACAAACACAGGAACAATTAAGGCAAATACAAGATCAAGCGGGAAACGCGAAAAAGGCTTAAAAATCGTAAACAGTTCCGTTTATTATATACCTTTAGGTATTCTTTAAAATAATAAAAATAATTATTTTTTAATAAAAATATTTATTTATTTATTATAATTAATAATTATAATTATATTTATATAATTATAATAATATTATTAATTAAAAGTGCTATAATATTACAGAGCTGTATAATTAATAGGACTTAAGAATGGTACGAAAAATTACAGAAAAAGATTTTATAACAAAATATCAGAAAAGTTTTACAACTGCGGGTCTTTATAAAAGCCGCCCGGAGGGAGAAAATGTTAATACTTTACTTTTCCATTATATTTCAGCCCTTAATACTAATCCTCAAAATCCTTTTGATGTAGCTTCCGTTATTGAAATTCTAAAAGATTATAAATATTCAGCTCACTTTTTAATTGACAGAGCAGGTAATATTTATTTATTAGTAGATCCTAAGTATACAGCTTATCATGCAGGTCGTTCAATACTTCCTGATACTGCAAAAAAAGTATCAGTAAACGATTTTAGTATAGGAGTAGAATGTTTAGGATTGAAAGAAGGTTTATTTACTATTGAACAATACGAATCTTTAGTATCTTTAACTTTATATCTTGAATCTATAGGTTATAAGTTTGATTATATTTTAGGACACCAAAACGTTGCTGGTTGGTATGCTGTAACTAATAATTTGAGAGACAAAAATCCAAATGTCAAATATGGTCGTAAAATTGATCCTGGTGATGGTTTTCGTTGGGATATTTATTTTAATTTATTATATGAGGAAAGAATAACAAATATTAAAATTCCTCTTATAAAAAGGCAAATTGAGTTACAACGCAAAGTAAACGACCTAAGCAGTCGGTACAAACAGTTAGAACACAAAGTATCGAATCAAGTAGATGCAGTAAAAACAACCAGTAAACAATCGTTATTTAACATATTGTATACTTGGGTTCGTTCTTTATTAAAACCTAAAGGAGGTCAAAAATGAAATTATCTAATTTTGATTTTAAAAAAATAAATTGGTTGCGGTCTATTATAAAAGGTTGTAAAGTTTTTATAGTAACTTTAATACCCCTTGTAATTGCTAATTGGAATCGTTTTGTTACGGCCGGGGATTTAACAGATTGTCTTGGTCCTGCAGTAGGTGGCGCTTTGATTATTTTTTTAGACGCTTTAAAACATTCCTATACAACCACTAAAAAATAAAAAAGTTCATAGAAATTTTTTATTTTTTTTGTATTATATTGATAAAGTTGTTTTTAATTTTTTGTTAAAAGGATTTTTATGCATATTGTTTGGATGAGTGAACCTCCTGATGTACATAGTGGCTACGGACAACAGACGTTAGAGGTGTGCAAACATTTTTTAAAACAAAACCATATTGTATCTTGCATAGCTATGACTCCAAGACCTAAATCTAAATTTTATATTTATGAGGGTATTGAAGTATATTCAGTACCTGGTTCAGGAGAATTACATCAAGTCAGAAAAATTATACACGATTTAAAACCTGATATATTTATTGCGTTAGCAGATGTTAGGTTTTTTGAATATCTTTTTATGCTAGAAAAGGACATACGAAAGTTTGGTCCTTTTCTTTTTTGGCACTTATGGGACAACGATCCATTCCCTTTTAATAACGTTCCTTTTTACGCTTCAGTATCAAAAGTTGTTTGCGCTTCTTTGTTTACCTATAATTTATTAAAACAAAATGGTATAGACAATATTGAATATATACCCCATTGTGTAGATACTAGAGTTTATAAACCTATGCGTAAAAAAGAGATGCAAGTATTTCCAGATTTACTCAGACAAAATTGTATGAGCGAAGCAAAAAGAGTTAAGTTATGGTTTGGTACTGTGGAGGCAAATATAGATAGGAAAAGATTACCAGATTTAATTCGTATATTTGGAAAGTTTATGAAACGACACAAAGATGTAGGATTAGTATTACATACAAATCCTACAGATTTAAGAGGGCCTAATTTATTTAAAGCAAAGACGCATTTTCTAGGTGATTCTAAAGAAGAGTTAATTATTGTATCTAATGCTACTAATCAAAAAAGATCATATTTGAGGGAGTTATATAATTATATAGACGTGTTTGTAAATATATCTTACAATGAAGGTTTTGGTCTAGGAGAAATAGAGGCTATGGCTTGTGGTACTCCTTGTCTGGTAACAGATACAGCAGCACAAAAACATAAATTAGCAGAAGGTAAACTTGGTTGGTTACTTCCTCCTGATATAAGACATATGTTATCAGGGCACGGTTTAACGCTAATTTATCAAGATTTGGTATCTGATGAAGCAGTACTTAATAAATTAGAATATATTTATAATCATCAAGATGAAATACGACAAAAAAGCGTTTCTTGTAGAGACTTTGTACAACAAGAATTTGAGGCTTCTATGGTAGGAGGTAAATTTTTAAAATTAGCTGATAAACTTATAAATAGTGATATTATCGATAGACCAGATTTTTTTATTAGAAAGGCGTAAATGCATCCTCCAACTGTTGGTTATATAATTACTTTAAATGAAGCAGACTATATAGAGAACAGTCTTAAGTCGTTAATTCCTACAGTAAATTATTTATTTATAATAGATGGAGGTTCTACCGATGATACCGTTTCTAGAGTTAATAATACTTTAAAAGGTTGCAATACTTGTACGTATGTTGTTTCTGAACATAAATGGGATAGTAATATACCTAATATGTTTCAAATACAACGCAATTATGCCCTTTCTGTAATAAAAAAAGAAATACTTGAAAAATATAATTTAAATTATTGTTGGGTTTTAAGTATAGACGCAGATGAAATATTAGATCCAAAATTATATTCTAAGATAGAACAGTTAGAACAGAAAACACTAGACCAAGGAAAGAATTGTATTGGTTTTAAAAGGGTTACTTACGTGGGAGAAAAAATACAAAATCCAGGACCAGATTGGCAATACAGATTGTTTGTTTATACTGGAGATCAATATTATGCGGGAGTTTTGCATGAACAGATTTATGGAGAGATGGAAATAGCTACTTCTTCTTTTATATTAAAACATAAACGTACAGCTTTAAGGCAAGGATTAAATCAAAGATATTTTGAAAAAATTATTCCAAATTTATTACACAAGCGAAATATTACTATAACACAAGATAGAGGTAGGTTTAATTACACTCAAAAAATAGAAGAATAGAGGAGGTTTTGTGATTTCTTTATTGTTTAGAGCGCCAATATGGGATATCTCAGGTTATAGTGAATTCGCTAGAAATTTAATTTTACGGTTACATAAAACTGGAAAGTATCATATACAAGTTGATAATTTGGTATGGGTTAATTCTGATCTTATTGATGTAGATAAAAAGGATAAAAAATTATTAATGCAATTGTGTAATCAAAAAATTTATTATAAAAATACTACTTTATTACATTTATCTATAGCCCACGAATTTAAACCCAACTGTAAATATAATATAGGTTTTTCAATGCTCGAAACTGATAGAATATCATTAAAATGGGTACATTTTTGCAATGCCATGGATGAAGTTTTTGTACCTTCTTCTTTTAATTTAGAAACCTTTAGAAACAGTGGAGTTGTAGTACCAATGAAAATACAACCAGGCGGGGTAGATGTTAAATTATTTCAACCGGATGGAAAGGTTTTTGATTTAAAAAGTCAAGGGATAAAGACTAGATTTAATTTTTTAACCGGAGGGCAGTGGGGTCAGGGGGATGTTGATAGAAAAGGTATTGGACGGATTATATCAAGTTTTTTATATCAATTTAGAGGTAATAAAGAGGTAGGGTTAATTATTAAAACATATATGATATCAAATAGTATTTTTGATAGAGATTTTTGCCTTAAACGCATAAGAGATATAAAGCGAGATTTTTGCAAGAAGAATAAGATAAAAGAAGAAGATTGTCCTGATATTTATCTAGTACATGGAGAAATGAAAAAAGAAGAATTATCAGAACTTGCAAGATCTTGTCAGGTTGCGGTATTGCCTTCATACGAAGGTTGGGGATTATGGCATATACAGCTTGCGGCAACTGGTTTACCTATAATTTGGGTTAATTGGAGTGCTCCAGTAGATTATCTCGATCCTAAATTGACATTACCTTTAAAACCCATTTTAAAACCTATATCAAATATATTAGCATGGAAGAATGTTTACGAACCTGATCATATGTGTGCCTTTTTTGATTTAAAACAATTATGTAAAAGTATGCAAGAAAGTTATGATAAATATAAATTATATAAAGAAAAAGCATTAGAACAATCTGAAATTATAAGAAAAAATTGGTCTTGGGATAAGGCAGCTGAAAAGTTAGATTATCATTTAAATAATAGAGGGTTTAAATATTTTGATAAATTATTTTATCCAAAGAAATCTAAAGTTGCGGCAAGAAAAAAAATAGCGATTATTTTTGTTACTTATAATAAATGGCAGCTTACAAAACAGTGTATTGAGTCTATAATACATAATACACAACAAAGCAGACAACATATAGATTATGAACTTATTGTGGTAGATAACAATTCTACAGATGAAACAAGACAGCAGTTACAAAATCAAAAGTTTTGTTATGCTATACTTAATAATGAGAATAAAGGTTTTGCAAAAGCTTGTAATCAAGGAGTTACTTTTGCAAAAGAACAGTTTGGTAATGTAGATTACTTGTTTTTGAATAATGATACTATTGTATGTGACGCTTATTGGTTAACTATTTTAAGTGATACTTTATATTCTTTTGATGATAAAGTTGCTTGTGTTGGGCCTAAATGTATTAACTTGGATGGCAATATAATGTCTGCGGGCACCTTAATGCCTACAAATACTTTTAAAGGACACAATTTTGGGGGACTAGAGATGGATCGGGGTCAATACAATTATGTTAAAAAAGTACAAGGAGTGTCTGGTTGTTGTATGTTATGGAAGCAAGAAGTTTTTGATGAATTAAAAGGTTTTGATGAAAGATATTTTATGTATTATGAGGAAACAGAAATGATGCTTAGAGCTATAGAAGCTGGCTATACTATTTTATATAATGGTTTAGCGTCTATTATACATATGCAACACGGTTCTATGAGTCCCCAAGTTGAACAATATTATAATAACAGTAGAGATGTTTTTATGAAGGATTGGAAAGAAAAATTAACAGGATTGGAAAAACATAAATTTGATTTTTTAACTTAAAAATGCAAAAATTATTATTAGATAATTTAAAGGGATTATCTAAAATATCTTCTGATATAAGACCGCATCTTACAGTTTTGATGAATTTTGTTATATATTTAAATGCTAAAACTGTAGTAGAATTGGGAGTAAGAGGAGGAGTTTCAACACAAGCATTACTTGCCGGGATAGTTACAGTTGGGGGTCATTTATATAGTTATGATATAATACCCCTACAAAAACGGGTCGGTCCTCCAAACACTACTTTTATAGAAAGATTGGGAGATTCTAATAAATTTAATGATTTTTGGACTTTTAATACCGAATCTAGTCTAGAAGCCCATAAAAGTTGGGAAAAAAGAACTATAGATTTATTATTTATAGATACAGAACATACAGAAGGGCATATATATAAAGAGCTTACTTTGTGGTATAAGAAAATAAAAGATGATGGTTATATATTACTACATGACATAGCAACTCCCGGTATAGATTTAATGCGAGGAGTAAAAAAATTTTTAAATGCTCATAAAGATTTTGTTTATAATGAAGAAAGATCGGGTTGCGGTCTTGGTTGTATAGGTAGAAAAATATGAAAAAAACAGGCAATTATGTTAGTATATTATTAGTAACTTATAATAGATTTCCATTGTTTGAAAAATGTTTTAATGCTATAATAAATAAAATACGACATCCTTTTGAGTTACTTATATGGAATAATGGCAGTACAGATAATACTGCTTCTTTTATTAATAATTTGTCTTTAAATAATTTAAAACAAAAAAATAAATTTATACAAGATTTTTACGGTATAAATTTTCATACTAATATTGGTTGTAATGCTTTTTGTTTGTTAGCTAGATTAGCTACTGGTACTCATTTTTTAGAGATTGATGATGATGTTATTGATTTGCCAGATAGAGATTTTATTTATTTAATGTTAAAAGCTTTTCATAAAGATAAGTTATTAGGTTTTTTAGCTTTAGACGTAGTACAGAACGAACATACGAATGGAGGTATTTGGGCAGACTATCAATATACAGAAAAGAATTATGAAGATTTCGTTATTAAATACGGACCAGTTGGTGGTTGGTGTTCTATGATTCCGAGAACAGTATATGATAAAGTAGGGGAATTTATTTATTTAAAAGATCGTATTTATTTTTTTGAAGATGGTAATTATATAAAGCGGCTTGAACAAAACCATTTAAGAGCGGGTATATTAAAAGATGTAAAATGCTTTCATGCTGCAGGTCCTTATTATAATGATTTTTGTCCTGAAGTTTGGAATAATAAATATATTGATATGGAAAAGCATGAGAAATTAAAAAGGAAAGCTTGGAAGTTTAAAGATATCAAAAAGCGACAGGAACCGATAATTCCTATAAATATCGAAACTGAAACAAGAAAAGAAGTTAAATGTATTCAAAAAGAAGAAGATTTATTGGTTAACCAAGTGAAAAAAATAGAAACAAATCAAGGAACAGAACAAAAAGAATATTCAAAAGTTTTGTATTTCCTTGGAAGAATACCCATATTTAAATATACGGAATCATATAAAGAGTTTAAAACATGAAATGTTCTGTTGTAATTCCAACATATAATTCTAGAAAATTTATAGAACGTTGTCTTGAAAGTGTCTACTTAAATACTTCTTGTACTGGTTTTGATGACTTCGAAATTATAGTAGTAGATGACGGTTCTACCGATAAAACAGTATCTTTTTTACAAAAAGCCGGATATCCAAGATTAAGAGTTTATAAATTAGATAAACATTATAATACATGGGTTAATGCTAGAAATTACGGTAATAAAAAAGCTGTTGGAGATTATATAGTAGAGTTAGATTCTGATGATATGATGACTAATGACAGATTAATTATACAATGCGATTATTTAGACAGACATAAAGACGTAACTTTAGTATGCGGTGATTGGTTTTTGGGTTCTAAACCTATTAAACCTACTCCAAATTTTAGTAAACAAAGGTTACTTACTTGTAATCCAATATGTCATTCAAGCGTCGCTTATCGTAAAAAAGCTTTTTTTGATGCGGGCGGTTATAATGATAAGATTATTTGTTGTGGTGATTATGATATGTGGTTACGTCTGGTTTTTAAAGGTTTCAAGATAGCGAAAATAAACCATTTCTGTTGTATATGGAAAGGACACGCAAATCAAATGAGTAGAACAAGAAACGCGGAACAACAAGAATGGGTTAGAAAAATACAACAACATTGGAGAAATAAAAAATGAATATCTGTCTTTGGATGCCAGGATTGAGGTGTTTACCCAAAGGTGGTCATGCAGTACAAATTATAGAAACAGCGAAAGCTATAGAAAAACTTGGATATAAAGTTTTTCTTAAAACTACTAGTGATCATAAACACTTAAAAGATTTTGATGTTATTCATTTATTTGTGAAAGCTTATACTTATATAAAAATAGCTCATAGCTTATCTAAACCTATTGTTTGGTCTCCTATTTATTGGGGCCTTTCCAATTATCATAAACAAGGTAGGCATTATCAATGTTATGATAATTGTTTTAGAGAAGCTGAAGCTGTTATTTTTTTGGGAAAAAGGGAAAAACAAGATGCTATAAGTGCTGGTTTTAAAAACCAAAAAAATTGTTATATAGTACATAATGGTGTAGAAGCTTCTTTATTTAAAGATTTACCTATAAATAAAAAAGAAAGCAAAATAATACAAGTAGGTCCTTATTGCGGATTGAAAAATCAATTGGCTACTATAAAAGTTGCAAAGGAATATAATATACCGATAGATTTTTATGGCCGTAAAGAACGCAGTGACTATAATTATTATGATAAATGCATAAAAGAAGCTTCAAATCATAATATAAAATTTAATGATTGGATACCGCATGAACAGATGATTGAAGTTTTTAAGAAAGCTAGTATTGTTATGCAACCATCGACATCAGAAGTTGCCTCACTTGCTTGTATTGAGGGGGCTGCTGCGGGTTGTCACGTAATTACTACAAAAGTAGGTTGCATAGAAGAATATTTAGGGGGTTACGGTTTTTATTGTACTTCTAGTTTGTCTAGTATGAAAGAAACTTTAAATAAAGTTTTAAAAACTCCTTTGAATGATAAATTACATAAATTTATATTAAATAATTTTACTTGGAAACAAACAGGCCAAAAATTAATTACTATTTATGAAAAAGTGTTAAAGAATCCTAAGTATAAATCTTGTACTATTTTTTTAAAAGCAGAAGATAAATATAAAACTACTATAGATACAAAATATGTAAATATAGTACGACAACCGAAAAAAGGAATAGCGGCTTTTTATGATAATACTTTTTTTGATCAAGAAATTTTAAATTCGTTAAAAGAAAAAAATATTAAAATTGTTTTTAAACTTTCGAGTTTTTATTACTCTATATTTTATGAGATGTTACAAACAACTTTTACAAAACGCATGAAAGAATATAATAGTAAAGTTCTTTTCTGTCTTAAAAATGCCGATTTTGTAATATATTCTAATATACATATAAAAAATAAAGCCGATGCCTTATATTTTAGAGAGAAAAATTTCGATATCATACAAAATAATGTAGATTTAGAATTTTTTAAATATCGAGGAAGAAATAGAAAATTACAAAACGTTGGTATTTTTGGACCTTTTGAATATCCTTTTCAGATAAATAGTTTATTTGAGATATTTTTTGAATGCAAGAGAAAGAATTATTCTATGAATTTGTTTTTTATTGGAAAAATTAATAAAGAATGTCAAAAACATTTTAGAGATAATATGTCTAAAACTATATTGTATAAATTGCAAGATAATATATATACTTATTTTAGCAAACCAGATGCAAAAAAACGACTTGAAATATATAATAAATTAGATGCTTTATATCATCCTTTGCCTGATGATTGGCAGAATATAGTTTTAGAAAGTTTTGTTTGTGGTGTACCTATTATTTGTATTCAAGGTGGTTCTGTGGGAATTTTTGTAGGTAATACCGGAAAAGTTTTAGAGGTAGACACTCAAAAAAAAGATTATATAACTTCTTTATCTAAGCTCGGCGCAGAACAAATACGTGGATTATTTAATTCTTATTTTAAATATCAAGATAGAATAAAAACAAAAATTCCAAATTTAAATATTGAAGATGTTAATTTACGTTATAAACAAGTTTTTTTAAAGGCACAAACTTTATAAATGAATATTTTTATTGATAATGGTAAAACCCATATATTTACTCAAAGGTTAATACCCCATTGGAAAAATTTAAATCATAACATAGTTTCTGATTTTAAAAAAGCGAATATACATCTTTCTTTTATAGAATTTAAAACCAAAACGAACTTACCCAAAGTTTTAAGATTAGACGGTTTATTTTTGAACGATAAAAGCCATATTTCTAAAGTACGAAAAAGTACCCAAATTGCTTGTAAAGTTGTTTATCAAAGTAGTTTTTGTAAAAAAGTTTGTCAACAATATTTACAAGTACCAGAAAATAAAAATACAATAATATATAATGGCATAGAACCAAATTGGTGTAGTTCTTATATACCCCATAAAGAATTTAATATAGTAGTATTAGCTTCTTGGCGACGTTGGAAAAGGTTAAAAGAGATATTAAATATATTTGAAAAGTTTGTAGTAAAACATCCTAATAGTTTTTTACACGTAATAGGTAACCCAGATATACAAAGAAATATTATTAATGTAAAATATCATGGACAAAGAAATCAAGAACAGATTAAAGCCCTTTTACAAAAAATGGATTTAGGGATTTATATAGCAAAAAAAGATTGGTGTCCAAACGCTTTTCTAGAAATAGTAGGCGCTGGTATACCCATTATTACTACGGATGCCTGCGGTGGGGCGACAGAAATGTCTCGACTTATTGAAGGTTGTATTATATTATCGGGAGAAGAAAAAGAAGAAAAGATTGACTATTATAAAGAATCTTTTAATATTTTACCTAATATTATAGAACAAAAATTGTTAAAAGCTTTACATGAAAAGTATTTTAAAAGAGATAGAGTGAAATTGCCTGAGATTTTACAAATTAGTCATGTTTCTAAACAATATTTAGAAGTATTACAAAGTTGTTTGTTTTGATATATTTTTAAGATAAATATATGCGAAAAATTTTTATAGACGCCGGAGGCCACAAAGGCCAATCTATAGAGGCTTTTAAACAAGAAAGTTTTTATGAACCTTCTTTTGAGATTTATTGTTTTGAACCAAATCCTTATTTTAAGAAATATTTAGTAAATAGGGAAGATATATTATTTTTAGATTATGCTTTATGGATATATTATGGTTGGGTAGAGTTTTTTATTAATTCAAAAAAATTAACAGCGACAGGTAGTACACTTATCGGAAGTAAAAATAATGTAGATAAAGAAGCAGCTTTTAAAGTTAAATGTATAGATTTTAGTCATTGGTTAGTTAGAACTTTCAAGAAAGATGATTATATTATTTTAAGGATGGATATTGAAGGCGCGGAATATGAGGTATTACAAAAAATGCTTAAAGACAAGACTATTCACTATATAAATGATTTATCTGTAGAATTTCATTATACTAAGACGGGGTATTCAAAATTAAAACATGATTTTTTAATTCAACAATTAAAAGATATTAAAAATGTAAAGTTTAAAATTGAAGGGGTATATCAATAATTATTTAAGAAAGGAGTATTATTATGAAAACAGCTTTAGTGACAGGAGCTGGCGGTTTTATAGGTTCTCATTTAGTCAAGAAACTTAAAAAAGAAGGCTATTGGGTTCGAGGGGTTGATTTGAAACACCCAGAATTTTCAGCCAGCACAGCAGACGATTTTCTTTTATTAGATTTGAGAGATCCAGGAAATTGTATAAAAGCTGTCGATATAAAAGATATGGATATAGACAACAAACAAGTACCCGATGAAGTATACCAACTCGCAGCAGATATGGGAGGTATGGGTTTTATTGAATCTGCAGAATGTGAAATCATGCACAATTCCGCTTTAATAAATATTCATATGATTCATGCTTGTGCTAAAAAAGGCGTTAAAAAATATTTCTTTTCTTCTTCTGCTTGTGTTTATAGAAATATGCGTATAGGAGAAAAAGCTTTGCCGGAAGAAGCTGCTTATCCAGCTTTTCCAGACAACGAATATGGTTGGGAGAAATTATATACAGAACGCATGATTGCTGCTTTCGGTCGTAAATATGGCATGACTATTAGAATAGCTAGATTTCAAAACTGTTATGGGCCAGAAGGTACTTGGCGAGGAGGTAGAGAAAAGGCTCCCGCGGCTTTATGCCGTAAAATAGCTATAGCGAACGATGGCAGTACTATAGATATTTGGGGGGATGGTACGGCTGTACGTTCTTATACTTACATAGATGATACTATTAAGGGTATATATATATTAATGCAATCTTCTTTAACTGAACCAGCAAACATTGGTTCAGCAGAATTTGTTTCTGTAACAGAGTTAGCAGCTACTATAGCCAGCGTAGCCAATAAAACTATAAAATTACATTCAATTCCGGGGCCCGTTGGCGTAGAAGCCAGAGTTTTAATAAGTAACAAAATAGCAACTTTAGGTTGGAAAGTTCAATATACTTTAAAAGAAGGTTTAATAAAAACTTATCCTTGGATTGTAAATCAGATATTAAAATCTAAAGAGTAAATATAAATGAGTGTAAAAAAGAATATATTAAATTATAAATATGATAAGTATTCTACTTGCGGAAATGATGGTATTATAGAATATATATTTAAGGAATTAGCTGTGAATACCGGTTTTTTTGTAGAATTTGGTGCTTGGGATGGTATTAAAGGTAGTAATTGTAGACGGTTATACGAATATGGTTGGTCAGGGCTTTTTATAGAAAGTAATAAAAATAAATTTGATTACTTACAACAAAATTATAAAAAGGATAAAAACATTCGTTGCGTAAATATTGCTGTGGGTTTTTCTGGCAATAATTTATTTGATAATATATTGGAGAATACCTATAAAAAGGTTCCTCAGATTGCTTTTTGTTCTATTGATATAGACGGTTTAGATTTAGAAATTTTCGAAACTATTATTAAACATTTACCTATAGTTGTTTGTATCGAAGGAGGTCAGGTATTACACCCGTTTTATAAAAGAGTACCTAAAATAATAGCTAAGTATAACATACAACAGAGTTTACAAGTTATGAATTCTGTTTTTGAAAGTAAAGGTTATAAGCTTTTATGTAGTTATCAAGACGCTTTTTTTATTAAAAAAGAATTTTTTACTTTTTTTAATGTTTCTAAATCTTTATTAGAACAATATTATAACGGATTATTAGCTATTCCTAGAAGAATTCCTTATATACAACAATGTTTAGATACCGTAAAATTAACTAATAGTATTATAATAAATATATTACAACAAACGAATTATAAAAGCTACGGTTTTGATAGAAGAAAAGAATGGATTATTAAAGAATATGATAAAGTTATTCAAATTATAAAAAATCTTTATAAAGAGGATTTAAAGAAATGTTAAAAGCTTGTATAAATTTACTTTCTTCTCGAAAAAATGTTTAAGGAGCAATTATGAGTATTCGAATATTTAGTTATGGTGGTTGCGGTTATCACTTTTTAGTTTCTTTTTTAGAAAAATATGTAGTAGTACGAAATTCTAAGCACAACCCACACCGCAGGCCAATTCCCGGATTGTGTAATATTCATATAATTATTTATGGAGATCCTCGTAATGCTGTGCTATCTTTTTTTAGAAGACAAGAATGGAAAAGGAGTCAAAACGGCAAAAATAAAAATTGGATAAATATGTTTTTTATTAATCACAGTATTAAAAGGAAGATGGTACCATTAAATTTTAATTTAGAAACTTTTTTGATGAATTATTCTGAAGATATTTTTGAATTATATGACTATTTTAAAGCGTGGTTTGATTTTAATCCTGGACCGGGAAATTCTCTAATTTTTGTTAGATACGAAAAATTGCCTCAAATTATAAATGAGTTGTTAAAGTTTTTAAAACTCGATTCCAATTATGCTATTGTTTTACGAAAAACCTTTAAACATAGAATTTCTGATTATCTTTCAAAGGATTTACAGATTCAAAAGTTATTAACTCAAAGATATGAAAAATTGATAAAATTACAGGATTCTTTACCTCCCTTCTTTGTAAAGCAATAGTAATTTATAATTATGGGTATTTGATTGTTTATTAATAATTACAAGTTTAAGGTTTTAAAGAGAAATATAATAAACTTATTTAAACTATAAAAAATCTTTACAAAGAGGATTTAAAGAAATGTTAAAAGCTTGTATAAATTTACTTTCTTCTCGAAAAAAATGTTTGCCGAGGTTTTTACAATCTTTATTTACTTATTATAATTATAAACATAATTATCCTGTTTATGTATATTACTTTGATACTGTTTACGAAGATGTAGATTTTAGAAAAAGGGTTTGGGATACGATCTCGAAAAATATTTATTTCCGAAGAATAGATTACAATACTCCAAAACACATATCAAAAAAAGAATTATTTTATAATCGTACGAATCTTTGGTATGTTAAAAAAGCTTTTTCTATTGCTCGAAAAGGTTATTTACATATGTGTCATTTTATAGTTAATTGTTATAATTATCCAAATACAGAATTTAAAAATTACGATTATATAGCTTTTTATGATGATGAATCTGGTTATATTAAAGAATTGCCTTATGATCCATTTGAGTTTATGAGTAAAAGAACTGAAAGTATGGGAGCTTTAATAGTGGGTCAAAGACTTAAAAACGGAAAACCACATCAAGGACATTTAGATACCAGAATTAATTTATGGCAATTTACAAAGAATTTTTTGCTTGTAAATAATATAACGCCTAAGTCCAGATTATTACAAAATCTGTTAGAAGATAACAAAGCAGAAGAAAATTTTCATTTTTTGCCTTGGGCAGATTCTTATATAATGAAGACTTCTATGTTTCGTTCTATTTTATGGAAGAAGTGGGTAGCGGCTATAAATAGTGCTGGAGGTATTTATAAATATAGATGGGGGGATAATGAATTATATAGCTTGTTCTATTTAATATACGACAATAAACCTATTTATAATTTAAAGGTTGTAGAAAAAGGTTATCATAATCAAGGATTATATAGGCATTTACACGACATAGCTCCGAGCATTAAAGACAATAAAAAATAATTTATTTTAGATATAGGAAATAATTTATGAAAGGTTTAGATAAAGATATGTTTCGGGTATATAAGTTACCTAAAATAATTAAGAATAATAAAGAGTTATTTACTGGAGTTAAATTATTTAGTTATGGGGGTTCTGGGTTTAAATTTTTAAACTCTTTTATTAATAAATATTTATCTGTTAAATTTCCTAGTAATATACATTCCTATATACATCATACTAAACCAAATATAAATTATAAAACATTGGATAAGATAATTTTTGTTTATAGAGATCCAAGAAACGCTTTATTGTCGCATATAAGGCGGTGTGATCGTTTTCGGAAATTAGGGGACGATTATTTTTTTAGTACTAGACGATTTGTGCAATTAAGTATACCTTTTGGTATATCTAAAAAATTAACTTTACAAGATATATCGTTAAAAACTTTTTTGGAAGATTATCCAGATTTTTTAGATTTTACAGGATTTTTTCTATCTTGGTTAAAATTTAAACATCCTAAATTGCTGTTTTTAAAATATGAGTTTTTGCAAAAAAATACAAAAGAATTGGCGGCGTTTCTTGAATTGCCAGAAGTTTTTGCTTTACAATTACAAAAAACATTTGTTTGTAGTAAAGCAGATTATAAAGTTTATCCTAAAAATATAGTAGATTTATTGAATAATAATTATAAGGAATTGCTATTAAAACAAAACAACATACCAGCTTTTTATATACAAAAAATTTTTTAATAGGAGTTATTTGTGTATTCTAATATTTTAACTAAATTTGCTAGAATGGACGGCAAAGGACAAACTTTATTGACACCATTCGTACTTAATCAAGAAAAGAAAATTTTATACTTTCACATAGCTAAAACTGGAGGAAGCACAATCACCCAGATTTTAAGAAATAATGGAATAGATGAGAGAGTATTAACAAACAAAAAACTGTCTTATAATAATAAACTTGAGTATTTTAAAAACATAGTAAAAGAATGGGATGCTTATTTTAAATTTACTTTTATTAGAAATAAATATGATCTTTTAGTATCTAATTGGCATTATGATAAACGCCCAGGTACTTCTTTTGAAAATTTTATTAAAAACATTGTAATACCCAATAAAGATATTTATGATTTTTGGATTGACCAATACTATCTTACTGTAATTAAAAACAAGCCCATTTTTGATTTTATAGGTCGTTATGAAAATTTTAATAAAGATTTAGCAATTATTTTAAATCGTTTGAATATTAAAAAATACAATAAAAATTTAAAATTAAATGTAGGATCTTATAACCATAGTAAGTCTTTTGTTGAATATTATAATAAAGAAACGGCCGCTTTAGTATATAAGAAGTTTAAAAAAGAAATTGATTATTTTGCTTTTACTTTGAAAGATTACGAATAAATATTCTGATTATTTATTTTTATAAGATAATTTATTAAAACGTTTAGAACAAAAGGAAAAAGCTTTGAGGATAATTGTAGTACCCATGAGTCGGCTTTTAAGGAATTGATTATATATTGTATATAAACAAATAAACACAGTATATCATATTAAGAATTATAAAATGATTATTAATAAGCTTAAAAAAGAAATAAAAAGTTTAAAAGTTTTTTGGAAAAATGGTACTTCCCGAGCACAACTCGGTTGGAAGAAAGCTTGTCGTTTATCTAAATTCCAAGATTTAGAACAGATAGTTAGTATTTGTATTATTCCTTATATTACTCCAAAAACTACTATTTTAGAAATAGGAGCAGATGGGGGTTTTTGGACACAGAAAATGCTTAATGCTGGACAGTTGTTTTGTATTGATATTTCAGATCCTATACATACAGGTTTTTGGAAGCGTATTCCTAAAAGAGAATATATTAAATATTTTACTGTATCTGATTTTAGTTGTTCGGTATTTAAAGACAATACTATAGATTATATCTTTTCTTATGATGTTTTTTGTCATATTTCTTATTCCGGAGCGGAAGCTTATTTGAAAAATTTGTATAACAAATTAAAATTCGGAGCTAACTGTTTTATTATGATAGCAGATGCAGATAAATATTATGATATAAAAGGTAAACAAAAATTAATGCTTCAAGCAGGTTTCAAAAATTTAGAAACTTTTATAAAAGATTATGATGGTCCACCGAATAATGGGCGTTGGTATTTTTACGGGATTGAAAAGTTTTGTAAATTGTTGAATAAATATAATTATAAACTTATATCTAAAGATGTAGTTAAAAAGGCGGATAAATTAAATCCTATAATACATTTTAGAAAATAAAAGTAAATATGAAATATATAAAACAACCCAAAAATTATGCAAGTTCCTTACTTTGCAAAAGGCGAAGTATTTATAGTCAACACGGGGAAGATGGCATTTTAGCTTATTTAATTGATAAACTTAATATACATCAAGGTTGGTGTTGTGAGTTTGGGGCTTGGGATGGAAAACGTTTTAGTAATACTTTTAATTTAATAGAAAATAAAAATTGGAAAGGGGTATTAATAGAAGCAGATATTATTAAATTTAGACAATTGCAAAAGACAATAAAGAAATTAAAATACCCAAAAAATGTTATTTTAAGAAACAAAATAGTACATTATCTTCCAGGTAAAGGAACTTTATTAGATAATATTCTTTCTAATACTCCCATAATTAAAGATTTTGATATATTAAGTATTGATGTTGATGGTCCAGATTATCATATTTGGAAATCTTTAACAAATTATAGACCTAAAATTGTGATAATAGAACATAGCGGTATAGATGATTGGATTATACAAAGAGAAGGAGCTATACATAAAAAAGATATTGATGGTTCTACTTCTTTTTGGTCCATGAAAGATTTAGGAGAAAGTAAAAATTATATATTATTAGTAGATACTGGGAATTTAATTTTTTTAGATGAAAAATATTTTCCATTATTGAATTAGTTTTTATAAATTATGAAAGGTTTTTATTTATGTCTATACTTTTTATAGATCCTATAGTAAATACTAGTTATGCAGATACTTATCCTATTTACAAAAGTTTATATAAAGAATTGAAAAAATTAACTCCTTGTTATTTATATAACAAAACCCCAAAAAATATATTAGAAATATTAAGGATTTGCCCTTTTTCTCCGAAAACTATATTTTTCGGTTTAGGTTGGTCTAACAAAGATCGTTCTTTTTCTAGTATTAAAGGGCTAAACCAAGCGAGGCAGTTGGTTATTTATAATTTATTTAAACCCCAAAACTATTTACAAAAGAAATTGTTTTTTTGTAAAAGAAATAATGTCGATTTAATTTTATGCGCTGCTGCTGAGTATAAAAAGTACGAAAAAAATACGAAAATTAAAACTAGAAGGTTGTGCCATGCTGCTGATCCATCAATTTTTAAAGATTATGGCTATAAACGTTTTTATGATATTGGTTTTTCGGGAGCATTACATCACAGTAAGTATTATCCGAAAGGAGCGTTTAGTACAGAGAATTTGAGGATTAAAGTGCAAGAGGCTTTCTCTAAACGGGAAGATATAAAATGTTTTTTACGAGGTAGTGATTCTGTTTCTTGTCGTATTACTAATTATAAAGAATACGCACAGATTATGTGTAAGTCGAAAATGTGGTTGTCTATACCTTCAGCTTATGGAGATATGCCTCCAAGATACTTTGAGGCTTGGTTATCTAAAACCTTACTTTTTTGTTCTGAAATACCAGATACTTATAAAGATATTTTTAAAGATGGAGTTAATTGTGTGGTTTTTAAAAATAATTTAAAGAATTTATTTGATAAATTTTATTATTATTTAGAGCATGAACAACAAAGAAACGCTATAATAGAGACTGCTTATAAAACAGCCATACAAGAACATACTTGGAGAAATAGGGCAAAACAAGTATTAGCTTATATAAAAGAATACTATGCGCATAAGAAGTAACTATGTCAAATATACATAATATTTTTAAACAGTTATTACAAAAGGAAAATCCAATTATAATAGAAGTTGGGGCCCATTATGGGGAAGATTCTATTAAATTTTTGAATACCTTCAAAGATTTAAAATTGTATTGTTTTGAACCCGATCCTCGAAATATAACAGTTATAAAAAATTATATAAAAGATACTCGATTACATTTATTTGAGTATGCTTTATTTAATCAAGATTTTTCTGTTTTGCCTTTTTATCAAAGTTATGAAAGTAAAGTGAAGGAATTTTTATTTAAAAAATATGCTTGGATTAAGAGAACAGATTATATAAAATGGCGTTTAAATCGTTCTGGCGCTTCTTCTTTAAAACAAGGACATATTTTTGTAAAAGACGCCCCAAAAATTTATGTTAAAACAAAACGATTAGATACTTGGTTAACAGAACAACAAATATTAGCTGTTGATCTTATATGGATTGATGTACAAGGAGCGGAAAAAGAAGTAATTGAAGGTTTTGGAAAGTATAAAGATAATATAAAATATTTATGGACTGAATATGGGGAAACAACTTATGAAGGGGGTCTTAATAGAAAGCAAACAATAATACTTTTACAAAAATTAAATTTTGGATTGATTTCAAAGTATTCAGATAAAACACCCCAAGGAAATTTACTTTTTAAAAATAAAAAATATGAGTAAAAATATAGTATTAGTTTGTTTAACTAACGGTTTTGGTAACAATTTATTTCAGTATATTTATGGTAAATTATTAGCTTTTTTTTATAATTGCCCTTTATATGTGAAATTGCCTTATCCTGGGTATTATGGTCTTAAATATTTAAATAAACTTTTTGTAGATGGGGTGCAAATTATACAACAATCTTCTTCTAAAGTTTATGATAAAAAAATTACAATTTCTGATAATAATTGTCCCGTATCTTTTTTTAAGCAAAAATATGATAATTGTTTTTTTCGTGTAGAAGGTTATTTTGAAGATTTTAGGTTGTTTAAACCGTATTTGTCTATTATTAAAAAATGGTTCGTACCAATACCTATTACTAATAAGAAGGATTTAGTTTTTCATTTGAGATTAGGAGATAGGTTATTACACCGTTATAATTATCAAGAAGAATATAAAGTAGATATAATGATGTATTTAAAAGCCATATCTTATTTTACTTTTAAAAAATTATATATTGTTACAGATATGCCTTATTGGGATAAAATAACTTTATCGCAATTAAAAAGAATGCGATTTCATACTTCTATACCAGAAACTGTAAAAATTGATAATTTACAATTAGCTGTGGATTATATGAATTCTTTAGTGACGGGATTTAAAAAATTAGATCCGATCGTAAGGTGTGGCCGGGCTTTAGATGCCGATTTTAATTTTATTAGATCTTTTGATAATATTTTATTTCAACATGGTACTTTTGCGTGGTGGGCCGCTTGTTTAACTGCTGCTACTAAAGTGGGGGTTTACGGACCTTGGCGTCCTTTTAAAAAACAAAAAAATAAAAACTTAAGTAAAGTAGTTTTGCCCGGATGGTTTTCTTGGTCGTAATTTAATTATGGATAATCAATTACTTAAAGCATATTTTAAAGATATAAAGAAGTATCCTATTCTTAAAGAACAGGATATTTTAATACATATAGAGAAGGCAAAGAATGGAGATGTTAAATCTCGTAATGCTATTGTGTGTTCTTATTTAAAAATGGTGGTACGCATAGCTACAGAAATGAAAACAAAAGTATCGTTACTTGATCTTATTGCTAGTGGTAATCAGGGGGTGTTTGAAGCCATTAACAAATTTGATTTAAAACGAAAGAATAGGGCACCATTTAAACACTTCGCCCGGGTTTGTATTCATGCAGCTATGTGTAGATATATTACAGAACGCAGTCGATTGATTAGATTTTCTTTTGCCGGAGTTCAACGATTGAGGGAATTAAAGCAAACAGAAAAGAAATTAGAACAAGAGCACCAACGAAGTATTTCTTTTAATGATATAATAAAGGATCTAAGTATAGATCCCATTTACGCAAAAAAATTACTAGATTTAGATAATAATTTTACGTCCCTTGAAGAAATTATAAATTTATGTGAAGATTCAAAAATTAATATAGAAGAGCAAATAGATCATAAAAAATTTGTATTAAAAGTAAAAGAGGCTATTGACAAATTGTCGAATATTGAACGTACTGTCTTGACTCAGTATTATGGCGTGTTTGGAGAAGCCAGAAAAAAGCTCGCAGAATTAGGAAAAGATTATAAACTCACATCAGAACGTATTCGACTAATAAAAAATCAAGCGTTAAAAAAAGTACAAAAACAAGTACGTAAGCTTTTATGATTTATTTTACTAAATTTGATTCTTTTTCTTTTAAAATTATAATTTACAGTCTTTATTTTCATAATATTTTATATCAATTATCTAAATTCCCAGGTCTTGTTTTTGATGAAAAAAATAAAACATTAACAGGCCTTTTTTCTTTTTATCCAAAAGTTTTATCTTGGTTACAAACTACTTTCCCAAATGAACAAATTAATGTTTCTGAGACTTTAAAACTATTATTGCAACAAGAACAACAAGTTTCTATTGCGACAACTGTATTAAAAAAAGCAGAAGATACAGAATTTGTTTGCGGTAGCTTTAGAGGTACTTTATATTCCTTCCAGAAAGTGGGGGCTAAATTTTTAACTTATAGAAAAAAAGCATTATTATTAGATGATGTAGGTTTAGGAAAAACTATTGAAAGTATTGCTGCAGCACAGAAATTATTAGAAAACGCCCATATCAAAAAAGTTATAGTAATATGTCCTGCTTCTTTAAAGAAAAAATGGTTTAAAGAAATAAAAAGATTTACAAATAGTACTGTAGATTTTATACATTCTGGTAGTGGTAAGAAAATAAGAGAAGATTTTTATAAACAAAATTTAACTTATAAAATTATAAATTATGATTTGTTAGTAAGAGATTGGAAATTAATATGTAAATATCTTAAGCCGAATTTGTACAATAGTTTGTTAATTGTGGATGAAGCTCAGTATATAGTTAATTTTATGGTAGAACGCAGCAAAAAAGTTAGGTCTCTTGCAACTAAAGCTTTATATGTATCTGCTTTAACAGCTACACCAACAGATGGCAAGTTAGAGCAAATATTTAGTTTATTTAAACTCATTGATTGGAGAATTTTTGGTTTCTTTAAAGATTTTTGTTTAAATTTTGTTATTAAAGATTGGTTTGGAGAGATTAAAGGTTATAGAAATTTAGATAAGTTTAGAGAGTTGATATCTCCCTATTTTTTAAGAAGGCAGGCTTTTGAAGTAGAAGCAGAGTTACCGAAAGTAGTAGTTAAGACTTACTATATTTCTTTAAACAAAAGACAACAAAAATTATATAAAGATTTAAAAAAGGGAGCTTTAGAAGAATTTTCTAACGAATACAGGAAACCCCTTGAAGATTTAGAAGATTTGCCAATGATTGTAAAATTAAGACAAGCCTGTCTTTCTACTCAGTTATTGGATCCAGCTTTAGATTATTCTTCTAAAACAGAAGAATTACTTTCTTTTTTAGAATTACTTTCTGATTCTGATGATAAGATTGTAGTTTTTACTTATTTTACAGATATGGTAAGGCTTTTATCAGACAGACTTTCTATTACTGGTTATAAAAATATAATGTTATCGGGCGCTACTACTAAAATCGATGACAGATTCGAGGTAATAGAAAAATTTAGAAATTCAAAAGATACTAAAGTTTTAATTACTAGTGATATTTTAAAAGAAGGTCAAGATCTACAATTTTGTAAATATCTAGTAAATTTCGATATTTTATTTAGTTCTTTTTCTATGCGCCAAAGGATGGGTAGAATTAGAAGATCCGGGGCGTTACACGATACCGTTTTTATAATTAATTTTATAACAGAAAATACGATAGAAGAGAACGTATTAGAAGTTTTAACGAAAAAGAAAGATATAAATGATTTGTTTAATGAAGGTAAAGTCGATACTGAAATAGAAGAAGTTACAATTAGAGATATTATATGAATAATAATTTATTAGAAGATTTCACTAAACTTTTAGATCAGTATATACAGGGTATAGGGCAAAGCGCTTTTTTACTTTATGTTGTTATATATTTGGAAAGCGCCACTCAAGAATCATCTATTGTTTCTTTATCTTTAAAATACTTATCAATTAAAACACACATACAAGATACTGCTATATCTGTATCATTAAAGAAATTAGAAATATGGGAGTTACTAGAAGTAGTTCGGAAGCCTACCGGCAATTTTTATAAAATTTTACCGGTTAAAGATTTAACTAAAAAAGAATTTTTAAGGTATTGTAAAATCATGACAAAACAAAATTGTATTACTCCTGGAGCGTATAAAAATTTAGTAACTTTTGCGACAACCCACGTATATCAAAAGAAACGGGCTTCGGATATTAAAATAGTTTTGGATAAAAAGAAACCTTCAAATAAGAAAAAGCGCGTTTTACCGGAAGATATAGAGACTTGGAAGGCTACTCACTTTTTATTATATATTAAACAATTATATTTTAAATGTTATCATATTCCTTATGTTGAAGGAGATAGAAACAAAGGTATATATTTAGCAAGATTTAAAAGAGATCTTATTGAATTTTTTTTAAAACACAGTAAAACAAAAACAGATTTATTAGATTATATTAATCATCATATAGATTCGTTATCTAACTTTCGACATAATAAGAAATCTTTTCTTTCGCTTTTATGTAGTGTTGATAACATCCAGAATTTTTTAAATACAGAAAAGAAACAACAGGTTACTCCTCCTTGTTATATTGAAAAGTGGCAAGCATGGGATTGTTCAAAAGAGGAGGTAGAGCGGTATATACAACAGATTAAAATTAAAAAAGATAAGATGGCTATAAATAATATATTATTAGAAATAGAAAAAGAAGAAAAGCATATTCAAACGCATAGTTCTTTTAGGAGATTATTATGAATACAGAACAAAAAATAAAACAATTACAAGACACAATAAAACCAGATCATCCAAAATTTCATTTATATACGAGGTATATTGAAGCTAACATTCCTCGTCCCTATTGGGATTTGGATAATTTGAATAATTATATGCAGAATAAAAATGTGGCGGAGAAAATACTAAATTTTTGTAAGACTAGCGAAAAAGGTAAAGGTTTGTATGTTACCGGACAATCTTCTAATAATGTAGGCCAAGGCAAAAGTGCCCTAACTTATCTTGCTGCTCAATATTTTATAAAAGAAGGTGTTATAGTATATTGTTTTCGTATGAGTGAATTAGTACCCATATTAAGAGAATGTCACCAAAATACTAATTATGAATTATGGATGCAATTAAGAGATTTAATTGCTCGAACACAGATTATAGTTATTGATGATTTTACGGATAGATATATAGGTACTACAAGTTTTATTGCCAATCACATTACCGATTTTGTAGAAATGGTTTTGTATAATTGGGATTTAAAAAGGTTGTTTATAAGTTCTGATTTATCTTTTAATAAAATTCGAGAAACTTTTGGTACTAAATTAGCTTCTTTTATTACAGAACGTTTAATATTAATTTCAATTTCAGGAAAGAATATAAGAAATGAGTAGTTTACAATATGCTAATGTAGATTATGAACGTAGGTTACTTACCTGTATTTTAAAATATCATTCTTGTTTTGATTATATACGTAAAAAACCTACTTTATTAAAGAAAGAGTATTTTAAAGATGAAGCTTTACAATTTATATTTCTTATTATTAAGAATCTTATTAATAAGGTGTATAAGCCTTTATATGAAGAAGAATTAAAAGAAATTTTGATAAATACTGTTAAAAAGAACAAAAAAGATACCGAACAGGAAAATTTTTTAATTTTAATAGATAAGATATTTACAGAAGAGGTATCTGAAGGTAGTTTTAATTATTTATTGGAACAACTACAGATAATGGCGCGGGTTAGGAAAGTGTGTGATGTTACTGAAGCTGTTAAAGAAGAGTTGTCTGAAGGTAATATTCAAGGAGCAGAAAAAGCTCTTACAGATGCCCGCATTCAGTCTGATTCTAGAATTTATGTTAATGCCGGTACTATAGTAGATGATTTTACTTTTCATAAACAATTAATAGCAGAAAAGAAAGCAAACCCAGAAAAATATGTAGGTATTCGTACAGGTTTAGAATTGATTGATAAAAATGATTCTTGGAGAGGTTTTTATAGAGGAGAATACTATTTATTTCTAGGTTACACAGGTATGGGTAAAAGTTGGACTTTAAATGAACTTAGTTTTTATGCCTGTTTACAAAATATTCCTACTGTATTATTTACTATAGAAATGAATAAATGGAAGGCACAGGCTAGATGGTATGTAAGACTTACTGGCATTCCTTTTGAAAAATTCAGAGATCCTATAGTAAAAGATGAAAAAGGAGACTGGGTACCCAATTTATCAAATGAAGATATGCAATTATGGGAAACGCAAATGGCTAAAGTAAAAGAAAGGAAAGTACAGTATAAGGTTATTAGTTTTGATCAGGGTGCTACTGTTTCTGACTTAAAGAATGAATTATATAATACTGCAGAACAAGATTTTGAACCCCAACTTGTATTAGTAGATCAATTGCCGGACTTGAAAGCGGAAGGGTCAACAGATTCAAGAGATTGGAAAGGTTTGGGAAACATATCAGAAGGTTTGGCACAGCTTGCTAGAAATTGGAATGATCAACAAGGTTTAGTAGTAGTAGCAGTACACCAAACAAAAAAAACTTCTAAGCATAAACCAATATTGACAGAAGAAGATAGTGCCTACAGTCCTTATCCAGTACAACACGCAACTGGCGTGTCTTATTTGGCTCAAACTAGAAAAGATGAATTATATGGTATAATTAGACAAGGTATTATTAAAAATAGAGACGGAGGTAAAGAATTAAAACAAGCAATGCTTTGTCCATCTTTTAAAGAGGGTAAATTACATGATAAAACTAAATATAGAGATTTAATAAATAAATTGGGTCCAGATTATTTAATTCGTTCTATACAAGAAGAAGAACAAAAAAGACAAATGGAAGCTACTATTAAAAAAGGTAAATATAGTTTATATTAACCGACAAAGAAAACACATAAGTCTTTAGTTAATGCGTAGTTCATATTAAATATGTTTGATATTATTTCTTATTTAGAAGCTAACAATTTTAAAAATATAAGAGATCTTGGAGAAAATGTTAGAACTACCTGTCCTTGGCCAGAAAATCACGATAAAGGTTTAGGAGATGCTCACCCCTCTTTTTCTATTCAGAAAAATTATCCATGGAAGTTTTACTGCTTTGGTTGTCACGAATCTGGTAATATTTGGACTTTAGCTCGAAGGTTAGAATTAACAGGTGAATTGCCAAGCGGGGGTTCAGGGAAAACCCTTAAACCAGATACTTTTCTACAAGAATTTTTAAATAATGATTTTACAGATATTTTTATAGACGAGAAAAAAGCAGATACAAAAACAGATAAAGTGGTTTTTATGCCTTTTCACTTGACAGAAGAACTTCCAAAACATGTTTTAGATTATCTTATTAGAAAAAGGCAACTAACAGAAGATATTATTAAAGAAAGACAAATTCGTTATTGTTCTGCAGGCTATTACAGAAAACGCATTATTATACCCATTTTTGATGTAGATTCTAGGTATAAATTCTTTTGCGCCCATAGAATTGACGGTAAACAAGAAGATAAATATTTATATCCATCTGGGGTAGAAAAGTGTTTATTTAATGGATATAAGGCTAAATTATATAAGAAATATGTGATAGTCGTTGAAGGCATATTTGATGTTTTAACTTTGGAACGTTTTGGTTATAATGCAGTATCTGTATTGGGGGGTATAGTATTATCAAATCAGGTTCCTATATTATTAAAATATTGGGATGATATTATATTATGTATGGATTCTGATTTACCTGGTAAGTTAGGGCAAGCTAAATCAGAATCTAGAGTTTCTAATCACGGAGTAAACTTTTCTAGAATAACTTTACCGAATAATTTAAAAGATCCAGATTCTTGTACTAGTGAGGAATTTATAGAATTTTTTAATCAAAGAATTCAATCTGGGGCTTTAATACCTGATTTAAACGGTTAAATGGTTAAAGTTGAAAAATTTTAAAAAATAGTTTGGCTTTTAATTCAAAAGGTGCTATATTAATAAATGTAACAAAAAAGGAGTTTAATTATGGCAAATCCAGATGTAATAGCAGTAATTCAAAATGCGGGAGTACAAAATCATATAGTAAGAATAACTTATACAGACAGAAAAGGTGTTACTACTATTAGAGATACAGAACCCTATGAAATTAAAGAAAACTTTTATTGGGGCTATTCTTTAATGACGGATATTGAAAGGGAACCGGGTATTAGACGTTTTAATTTAGATAATGTATCAGATGCTATAGATACAGGTATAGAATATGTACCGAGGTGGGAAGTAAAATTTTAGTATAAAATTTTTAAATGTTTTAATAGAAAAATGTTTATTTAATTACAAAAGGAGGTGAAAAATGCGTAGATATTTAATAATTTCATTATCTCTTCTTTTCTTGGCTATAACAGTTGCTAGTGGTACTAATATTACTTACCCTTGTAATTTGGATGGTTATATATATGGCGGTAAGTTTTTGACTTCTAATTGGTCAGCCTATCCTAGTGCTGAATATGATGAAGATGATAGTTATCAACGCTTATTTCAAGTAGATAATGAAGGTAATCCGGTAGATGCTACTCCTATTAATATTGATGCTTTAGCCCAATATCATTTTGGTTTGAATGTTAGTTTGGATGCTATGCATATCGATGACGTACTATATTTAATAGGTCGGGCACATGTGAAATTGATTGCGGATGCCCATAATAAAAATAATTTTAATTTTCATACATCACAAACTATATTACAGTATGGTATTTCACTTCGTTGTTTTAAACGGTATGAAATCAATTATAATAGGTATTATGGTTATATAGTAGATCAACCATATAGTGATAACGCTTATTATGATCTTCTTGAAGTTAAATTATATTTTAGTAAACAACTTTCTAATTTTTTCTAATATGTCATTTTGGTTACAATTAATAAACAGGGATAACTTAACTATTTTAGTTATTCCTGTTTTTCTACTTTTTATAATAAAAATTTGATTTTTGAATATAAATTTATTATCTTTTAAGAATATTTTATACTTATATAATTAAAATTCGCATGAAAAAAAATAGAATACATAGAATAGGTCGAGGTAAAAATATGAGTATTGCAAAAGCCGCTTTAGTTTGGTTTTATAATAATATGAATAAACATGCTGGCTTTGTAGATTGGGGAGATTTAGATTTTATTCACGGAGTTGTAGATATTGCTGGAGCAAATCATTGTAGTTTTTTAACGGCTGGACAAGTATGTACTTGTATAAATAATTCTCCATATTGGACTGGTGAAATGGTTTATGGTTTTTATAATGGAATAGGTAATAACCATGCAAAATTATATCAACCAACAGAAAAAGGTAAAGAATATTATATAAATAATTTAAAAAAATAAATATTTGGAGGCAATATGGTTGCAGAGTTAACAGCAGATTTAATTCGTAAAGGTAAGAATCATGATAAAACAGCTATTGAAAAGATAATTGATATAATAGAAAAAGAACCATTAGAAAATGGGTTGGGTTTTAAGCTGGGTTATTTATGCGAAAAGTGGTCTAAATATCTTAAAGGAGTTACGCCAGAAGATTTGTTAAATGAAGCTCGGGCTATGATTTATACTATACTAACCGGTTATCATTTTGATTATGTTTCTGAAAAAGATGACGGTTACCGACCAAATAGGATTTTTGGACAGAAGAATTGGAAACACAGGGCTTCAGATTTGAGACAACAACAATTACAAGAAGATCCAGAGGGTTTAGATCCAAAAGGTTTTTATTGTTATTTTTATAGATATTTTAAAAATGATAGGATTGATAATCAGATTATAAAGAATAATTCACAAAAAAGAGGTGGAGTACCAACGGAAGTAGAATTTTTTGATAAAAAGTGTTGTCAAATGACTAAAAAAATTGTAAATATAAGAGATGAAGAAGAATATATTGATTTATTAATGGAACGGGGTTTAGAGGAAAAGACATCATGCTATAATAATGATAATTCGTTATTTTTAGATTTGGAATTATTTAATAATTCTTTAGATGCTTTATCTCAAAGGATTTTTAAATTATTAGTGGAGTTTAGTCAAGATGGTTATAGGATTACAGAAAATGAATTATATGGATTATATTGTAATGTATACGGTGAAAAAAGTATTACAAGAAATAAACTTAAAAAAATTAGGAAACAGATTGAAAGTAATTGTTGGAATTTTTTAATGTCTAATTAAGAAAGGAGGTGTTAATGGCCCGATACCCAATCTTACAAATAGATAAATTGGATATAGAAAAGGAGGAAACTAGAAAAATTTTACAATCTGGAATAGACATGTTGGATGCTGTTTATGAGGAAGGAAAAGAAAATAACCTTTTTAGTATAAAGTTGCATCTTGAAAAGACTTTAGGGGAAGTAAAAACTACTTAATTTAACGTATTTTTATAATAATTTATTTTTTTAAAATCTTTAATTTAGGAGGATTGAAATGGCTGAAGAAAAAAAAGTTACTAGAGCTTCTATAATTGACCCCTTGCTTGTGAAAAATGAGACAAGGGAGAACATAGTTAAAGCCGTCTTAGCTCAAAGACCGCAAGATGATGAGAAGAAAATTAAAGTTGCAATATCTACAAGAAAAGTAATGTTGACAAAAAAAGGAGAAAAAAAAGAAGTTCCTGGTACAGAAAATAAATAATTAAATTATTTTTAAATATTAAAAGCCCTATTATTTTGATAGGGCTTTTTTGTATATAATATTAATATGTCTAAAGATATAATCAATATATGTTCTATATTTAATTCTATTGACGGAGAAGTCAATGGTACTGGCGGCGCGGGAGGGTTTACTACTTTTATTCGTTTTGGTGGATGCAATTTAAGATGTAAAGATTGCGATACTAAGTACGCTTTTGAGACATACAAATCTATGTCTATACCGCAAATTGTGCAAGAAGTTAAGGCTATAGCTCTTAATAGGCGCATTACTATAACTGGTGGGGAACCTTTAATGCAACCTACCGGATTGTATAGATTAATGGAAGAGTTGGTCAAACCCGTAGCTTATTCTATTTCTATAGAAACTAACGGTTCTTACAACATAAAAGGGTTAGTAGAAAAAGGAGTACAAAAAAGTATAGTTTTAGATATTAAAACTCCAGCATCAAGAATGAATACTGCTATGATATATGATAACTTAACACATTTAAGTACTAATGATTGGGTAAAATTTGTTATTTATGATGAAGAAGATTTTGATTGGGTTTGGGCATTTATATTAAAACACGAAGGATATTTTTCTTTTCCTTTTAATATTGCTTTATCCCCAGCACACAATATAGTAGCTCCCAAAGATTTAGTAAAATGGTTACAGAGGGGAGCTTTTCAAACACCGCCTTCTTCATATTTACTTGATATTTTAGATCGTACAAAAGTACAAATACAGTTACATAAATATATTTGGCCAGAGTTGGCGAATTCTTCTGTGGAGGTTTAATATGGAAACTATAGAACAATTAACTAAAAAAACGCGCCCAGAATTAAGACGTATCGCTAGAGATTTACAAATATCTGGTTGGCCATCTTTGACGGATGAACAATTAGTTGTAAATATTTACGAAAAACGTAAAAAAGAAGAAAATGTTGTAGAGCAAATAGTAACTGCTGATTATGAAAAAGAACAACAAAAAGAGGTAATTATAGAAAACAAAGAAACAAAAAAGGTAAAAATAGAAAAACCAAAGCAAAATTTAACACTTAAAAAAGATAAGAATGATCCCAATCCTTTTCGTTCAAGTATGCGGCGTTTTATTTTTGAAGCTTTAAAAATTGAACAGACAAAAGCTAATTTAAAGGATAGTTTAATTAAAAAATTTGTAAATCATAATATAAAAGATATTGATAGATACATATCTTTTACAATTGAATTACTTAGATATAAATACGGTTTTGTGATAAAAAGGAATAAAAAGGCATATAAAATAATTCTTCCGGAGATTAAATGATGAAATTGGGTTTAATTACGAATATTCAGTATTTAAAAACATACGCTTCTTTATTTGATTTTCATTTGATATTAGCCCATCTTTGTTTAAAATCTAAAGTTTATATGAATTTCTATTCTAAGTTAATAAGGAATAAAGGGATAAAGAATTATTTTATGCTTGATAATTCCACTTTTGAATTAGGTTATGCTTTGCGAGGTGAAGATTTGGTATTTCTATCTAATAAATTAAAAGTAGATGAAGTAGTGGTTCCTGAAGTACCAAATGATGCTTACGGTACTCATCTTTTAGTTAAGGAATTTATTAGCAAACACAAAAAACATTTACATAAATATTGTAAAATTGCTGCGGTTATTCACGGTTCTACATGGCAATCCAGAATAAATTTATTTTTAGAATATTGTAAAATACCTGAAATTGATACTATTTGTATTCCTGCAGTAACTGATAGTATTGAGGGGGTACCTATTTATCAAAGTCCAGATTTTACAACAAGACAGGTAATAAATAGGCAACTTTTTATAGATTTTATAACTACTTATTATTCTAAACCGATTCATCTATTAGGTTTATGTGATCCGCTTGAATTACTTTTTTATAAAAATAATAATATAGTACGTTCTAATGATTCTTCTATGCCTTTTATATACGGAGTTAGAAATAAACATTTCAATAACATACAGAACCCAAAACCCACAAAAAATAAAAATTGGTTTTGGAAAGAATATAATAATAAAAGAATACATAAAAACGTTTTATATAATATTAACAAATGGAAGGAGTATGCAAATGGCCGACTTTGATTATGAAAAAATGCAAAAGGGTGTAACCCTTTTACTTGAGGGTTTAGGAGAAGATTTAAATAGGGAAGGGTTACAAGATACTCCTAAGCGAGTAGTTGAAGCTTATAGGTATTGGTGTTCAGGGTATCATACTTCTGTGTCAGATATTTTAAAAAGAACTTTTACTGAAAAACACGATAATATGATAACACTTAAAAATATAAGTGTATATAGTTTGTGTGAACATCATTTGGCGCCGTTTTTTGGTTGTGCCCATGTATCTTATATCCCTGATGGTAAAGTTCTAGGCTTAAGTAAAATGGCTCGTTTAGTAGAAGCTTTCGCAAGAAGATTGCAATTACAAGAGCGGTTGACGGATCAAATTGCTGGGGCATTAATGGAGCATTTAAAACCAAAAGGAGTAGGAGTAGTTTTGAAATGTAAACACTTATGTATGGCAAGTCGCGGTATAGAAAAAGAAGATCATGAAACTATTACTAGTTCTGTACATGGATTTTATAGAGACAAACCAGAAGTTAAGAGCGAATTTTTACGTTTAACAAGTAGTTAATATGGAATTAAAAAATTTAATTATTAATGTTTTAATATTTATATTTTTATTGTGTATGGGAGTATACTTAACTTTGAGAGTTTCTAATTTAAAAAAGGAGGCTCAACGACAAAAATTTCAACAGCAGTTATTACAAAATGATAGTCTATTGAAAGAGTATGTACAAACAATTATAGATAGTTTGAATAAAGAATATTTGGAAAAAACTTATGATAATTAACCCTAAAATCGCTATAGAAAAAGGTTGGATTACAAAACCTGTATTAAAAGATCAGATACAACCTAATTCTATAGATTTAAGATTAGAAAAAGCTTACGGCTTAGATTATCGACATTCCGAATTTAGTATTTCAAAAGAAGATGAAAAAAAGAAACCAAAAAAAGAAGATTGGCTTGAAATCTCTTCCAAAAATAATTGGTATACTTTTTTTGGACCTAGATTTTATAATTTACATTTTAATGAATCGGTTACATTGCCTAATAATGTTTGCGCATTTATTACACACCGGTCTTCTCTAAATAGATACGGTTGTTTTATTTTAACGGGTATATATGATTCTGGTTTTAAAAATCAAACAGGAGCTACATTGTATGCTATGGATACTATAAAGGTAGAAAAAGGAGCAAGAATAGCTACTATATATTTTATGTTAGCAGAGTCTTCGAGATTATATACAGGAAAATATAATAATGAAAGATTGTTGTAAAGGCTGTCCCTTAAATGATCAAGAAGGTCTACGAGGTAGGGCTTTAGGAAATCAATCAAAAATATTATTTGTAAAAGATGCTCCAAGTATACAGGATTCTTTTGCTAAAACATTATTTAAAGATGAGGCTTCTGCGCGATTGTATGATTTATGTAATAAATGCCTTTTTGATACTAAACTTTTATTTTTAACTTCTTTAGTTAAATGCTTGCCTAAAGTTCCCCCACCAAAAAATAAAAGACCCCCTACTGAAATTGAAATTAATCATTGTAAAAGTATATTAGAAACAGAAATTAAAAATATAAAGCCCGTTTTAATTGTTCCTATCGGTAAAGTTGCTTGCCAGTTTTTTACAGGACGGACTGATATATCTCAGGTTCATGGTAGAATATTTACAAATAAAGATTATAATTGTGAAGTTATTCCTTTACTAGATCCGGCAGCTATTGAACGAAGGCCAAAGACAGCAGATAAAATTTACGAGGATTTGTTAAAAATTAAAAAAAGATTAACACCAAATGAACAAAGAAAGAATGTTAATTATATTTTGGTAGATTCAATTGATAAATTTAAAATTATAATAGAAACGCTGAATAAAGCTTCAGAAATAGCTTTTGATTTAGAGACGACAGGTTTTAATTGGTGGAAAGATGATAAAATTATAGGTATCAGTTTGTGTTGTAAAGAAAAGGAGGCTTACTATATACCCTGGTGTTATTATGAAGCTTTTAATTGGGGACATGATTGGTCTATTGTAAAACAAAATATAAAAGATTTATTAGAGTCTCCTATACCAAAGATAGCACATAATGGTAAATTTGATATTAAGTTTTTAAAAGTTGAAGGTATACAAGTTAATAATTTTAATGTTGATACTCTTTTATTACATTATATGTTAAATGAAGAACGAGGTACTCATGATTTAAAAAAATGTACTAGTCAATTTATTCCTGATATGGCAGGATATGAGGAAGAATTGCAAGCTTTTGTAAAAGGTATACCCAGAAAAGATAGAAATTACGGGACGCTTCGTTTAGACGTATTATATTGGTATGCAGCAGCTGACGCCGATTGTACTTTCCGGTTAAAGCATATTTTTGTAGATATGTTAGAACAAGAAGAAAACCGGTTACAAAAACTTTACGGAAGGGGAGGAATTAAAAAATTGTTTTTCGATTTAGTTATGCCCTTACAAGAAGCTCTTTGTGAGACGGAATTTATAGGAGTTAAAGTAGATCTTGCTTATATTAAAAAATTAACAGTTAAGTATAAAGATAAATTATTACAGTTGGAAAATAGTATAAATAAAAAATTTGGGGATTTTAATATAAAATCTCCAAAACAATTGGGATATAAGTTGTTTACTGAATTAAAGTTGCCAGTTTTAAAAACTACAGGAATAAATATTTGTTCAGATCCTAATTGTTCCGGTCAAGGGAAAAATAAGGTAATTTGCCCGAAGTGTAAGAAATCTATGATACCAAGACCATCTACAGATGAGGAAGTGTTGAAAGAGTTAGCAAAAAAAACACAACATGAATTGCCTATATTACTTTTGCAATACAGAGCAGATGCTAAAATTTTATCTACTTATTTAGAAGGACTGCAACCATTAATTGATAAAAACGATAGGGTACATACTACTTATCTTGTAGCAGGTACTACTACTGGTAGATTGTCTTCTCGAGAACCAAATTTACAAAATCAACCAAAAACAGAAGAAATGAGGAATATTTTCATAGCAAGTCCTGGTTATAAATTGCTTTGTTGCGATTATTCTGCCGCAGAATTGAGGGTTTTAGCAAATTATACAGGAGATGAAACTTTAATTGATACTTTTAGACAGAATAAAGATATTCATAGAATAGTTGCTGCAAATACCTTTAACATACCAGAAGAAAAAGTATCGGCAAAACTTAGAACAGCTATAAAAACTATAGAATTTGGAATTATTTATGGTAGGGGACCGGTTTCTGTTGCTGAACAATTAGGTATTCCAGTAGAAGAAGCCCAGGAATATATTAACCGATATTTTGCCAGATACCCAAAAATTAGTAATTGGATTACTAATATAAAAAAATGTGCTAGAACCTACAAAGAAGTAGTTAGTCTGTTTGGGCGAGTACGTAGATTTTTAGATATTGAAGAAAGGATTAAAAAGGGAGATAAAAAGAAAGTTGCTTTATATGAACGAGAAGCTGTAAATTCCCCGATTCAAGGAGGGGCATCAGATATTTTATCTTTAGCCACAGGTCGTATATTTAAAGAATTTAAAAAAAGACAATTAGACGCACGTATTGTATTGACTGTACATGATGAAGTAGTTATTGAGTATAAAGAAGAAATTGAACAAGAAGTTATTCAAATAGTTGAAATTATTGCAGAATGTCCGTTAAAATGTTTAGTATTACCGCCAAAAATGGATATAGAGTCTGTGTCTCGTTGGGGAGAAGCTGTAGAAGGTAAAGGAATTAAAGAAGAAGAGAAAAGCGAAAAAAATTAAAAAATATCTTTTATGAAAGATAAAATTTTGTATATTTAATTTAATAGGAGTATATTATGGTACAAAAAAAAGAAGTTATTTTTTATGTTTTTGATGAAGGGGTTAAATGGGTTAAACAACTAGTAGAAACTAAACCAGAACATTTTTCTCACGTTGATTTATCTAAAATTCTAGTAGTAATGAGACAAGGCCAAAAACATAGGGCTAATGCGTACATAGAGCGGGTACCTCCTTTATATAGTTTAATAACAGAAATACAATATTTTATTGTTTGTGTTTATGAAAATTTTAATGTGTTAAATAAAGCGCAAAAAATTATTTGTTTATATCACGAATTATTACATATACCTATAGTTTTTGGTGATAGGTTAATAAAACACGACATTGAAGATTTTTCTTCAGTTTTAGATACTTTTGGAGTTCATTGGCAAGCAGATGATAAAGTTCCGAATATATTAGATAAAACAGAAACTAAGAAAAAATAGTATGGATCAACACATAATTAAGATAAAAAAAAGTTTTAAGCAAGTAGTTTTTACTGAGCCTTTTAGAAGTCAAGAATTTAGTACGGAATTGGAGGGTGAAGTAACAGATTCAAAACTTTTAGATGAAATATCTATAGATTTAACGCGAAAATGTAAAGAACTTACAGAAAAAGATATCAAACAGTTTGTTTTCCATCCTTTATCTTTTAAGGAAGAATATATATTACGTAAATTAGGTAATCAAAATAGTAATCGTTTACCTAATAATACTAAAGAAATAAAAGATTTTTTTGAAAATAAAACGAATAATACATCTGATATAGAAATGGATTTATAATATGACATCTTTACCTAAATTACAATCAGCAACTGAGTTATATAAAAAAGAAGCAGATTATTTTTTAAATGGTAAACTTTATTTAGGTACAGATTTTGATACTAATCCTTTTGTTTTAAATAGGTTGATGGATGAAAATCCTGCGAAACTTGATTATTTCTCAGAATTAATAAATTCTTTAGAAGAAGAAATAGAAGAATTAGAACGTATTTATGAAATTTGGGAAGCAGAAAGAAGGGAAGAAATTTTAGAATGGTTAAGAAATGAGCGTTCTTTTATTAAAGCTAAAGAAGCTACAAAAGAGGATATAATAGCAAGATTACGTATCTTGTATTTTAAATGGGAAACAGAGGATTTTACAAACACTCAATTTTTAATATCGTATAAAAACTATTTAATCAGTAAAATATTTACATGGGCAGTTAAATCAGATTTTACTAATAATATAATACCAGATCAAGAACAAAGAGATAATTTATCTGATAAAGTTAAAGAAAATTTAATAGAATATCAAGCTATTATAAAAAAATTAAAAAATTCAAAGAAGCAATTAAGATATTTGAAAAGTAGAAGAACGGCTCTAGAAAGGCAACATAGTATGTTAAAAGCTCGCGGTAGATTACTAGAAGTTTTAATTAATAATAGTATTTTAGTTTATGATTCTAACACCTTTAAAAAGCTAGAATTGGTACACCATGAAGAAAAAAAACACAAGTATGATAACGTTCTTATAGAAACAGATTGAAAATAATTATGTATAATATTTCTTTTTTTGATAAGGTACTGAATAGAGTAAAAGATGCATATATACACGGATTATTAATGCAAACTTTTGAACGTTATATTCCTAATTATTTTTGGACAGCTTCTGCTTCTACTACGGGTAAATATCATCCTGAATTGTGTAATGGTGTTGGAGGTTTATGCGTTCATACGTTACTTGTATCTTGTTTCAGTTTAAAATTTGCAGATAGTTTAAATTTAGACCAATCAGAAATAGATATCATTCTTGCAGCAGCTTTATTACACGACATTTATAAATTTGGAACACAACATGAATCCCAATGGAATTATCCTTTTTATTATGAACATGGTAAATTAACAGCTGATATTTTATGGCGACGTTATGGAAAAGTTTTTGATTCTGGACGCAATGAAAATTATATTAAACTTAAACGTATTTGCGATGCTATTTATTTTCATAATGGTTTATATGAACGGTTTATGAGTGTTCCAGAAGGAACTATTAATCAAATATTACATTTCGCAGATTTAGCGGCAGCTTTTCGTATCCAAACTTTGAAAGACGCAGAAACTTTTTTGGAGACTTTTGTTTCAACAGATCATTCTATAATGGCAAGTGGGGAAAAATTTACAGTAGATAAATATTATAAACCTAAAGATACTTTGGAAATATCTTTAGGATGAATACTTTTTAATTTTTAAAAAGAAAGGGGTTTTTATGGCGATGTCTAAAGAAGAAATCCAAAAACAGAAGCAAGTAGGAGCAGCTATTGTAAGTAAAATAGGTACGGGAACAGATATAGTGAGGGCTAAGGATCAAGAAACAGATGCCACACATCTGTTTATTCTTGGTAATGGCAAAGCGTATGCCGGAGCTTTTCATTATATTCATACGGCTACTGGAGATATTAGGCGTAAAGGTTGTATGGCTAATGGCACCCAAAATTATGGTAAAGATCCAAATAATTGTCTTGCTTGTGCAGCAAAAGAAATGGGTACAGCAGAAGTAGATGTATATAGAGGTAAGATACAACCAGCAGAACACGTAATTATTTATTGGGCACTAGTCGGTAAGATAAAACTAGTAGAGGGACCAGATGGCCAGGATAAACCGAAAGCTAAATTTGATAATAAATTGGTACCTTATCAAGTGAGTCCTTCTATGTATAAAGATATTCACAGTAGGTTAGGGGACTTGAATGTGGGTAATGGAGATATCACTCAATATCTTTGGAAACTTGAGAAGACAGGTACAGGAGCTGATACAAGATATAAAACAGAGCCTTTTATGCAAGATTCTAAAATAGTATCGGTACCAGAAGCTTTTCAAAAGTTAATAGCTGAAGCAGATTTAAAAGATTTGTCTTATATGGTAGCGCCAAGTAAAGCAGAAGAAATGAGTGAATTATTGGGAGTACACAATAATCAGCCTACTCAGCCAAGTATAAGTAATCAAACGGTATCGGATCCTGTTGTTGAGTCGAAAGATATAAAACAAGGAAATAAAACAGCTCAAGAACAAAAAGAAGATGCCAATTCCAATTCTCTTGATTTAAATTTACCCGGTAATTTTTAATGATTACTTTAAGTACTTGTACTCGATGTCCTTTACATAAAAACCGAATTAAAGTAGTATTAGGACGAGGTAAAACAGATAATCCTATTATTGCTTTTATTGCTGAAGCTCCAGGTAAAAAAGAAGATGAGCAAGGTAAACCTTTTATTGGGGCTGCGGGGGTGTGGCTTACTAGAATACTTTGGTATATAGGCTTATCAAGAGATGTAGTTTATATAACTAATGTAGTAAAATGTAGGCCTCCTAATAATAGGGATCCGAAAGAAGAAGAAATAAAACAATGTTTACCTTTTTTAAAAGAAGAAATACGATTAATCAAACCGGGGTTAATATGTACTCTTGGCAAACACGCCTTGTCTACTGTTACAGGAAAAGATGGGGTTATGAAAGCTAGGGGGAAACTTCTTTGGTCATCTCTTTTTGATTTATGGGTATTTCCAATGTTACATCCAGCAACGTTGTGTTATAATAAATTAATGAACTTACCCAAAATTAAACAAGATTGTAATATTTTAAGAAAATTGCTTAAAGAAGAATTTCAACATAATATAAAAAAGCAGGAGGAATTTGGATAATGGAAGAACAAAAACAAAAAGCTATTGATACTGCAGTATCTCAAATCGAAAAAGAATTTGGTAAAGGAGCCATTTTTAGAAAAAAAGATAAACCTTTACATATTGCTTGGTTACCTACAGGTATTTTATCTATAGATTTAGCAGTGGGTTATGGTTTTCCAAAAGGGCGTATCATAGAAATTTATGGACCAGAAGGTGGGGGTAAAACCACTTTAGCTTTACATGCTATAGCTGAAACCCAAAAAACTAGTAATATAGCAGCTTTTATAGATGTAGAACATGCTATAGATTTAAATTATGCAGAAAAACTTGGGGTAGATACGGATAATTTACTTATAAGTCAACCAGATTGTGGGGATGATGCTTTGCGTATTGCCGAGACTTTAGTAAGATCTGGAGCTGTAAATATTGTAGTAATAGATTCAGTAGCGGCATTAGTCCCAAAAGCAGAATTAGAAGGAGATATCGGGGATTCTCATATAGGTTTACAAGCTAGATTAATGTCCCAAGCTTTAAGAAAACTTACTGCAGTTGTAAGTTCTTCTGCTTGCTGTCTTATTTTTATTAATCAATTGCGTTCTAAGATCGGAATAATGTTTGGAAACCCAGAAACTACAACTGGTGGTAAAGCTTTAAAATTCTATAGTTCTGTTAGGATAGATATTAGAAAAGAATCTTCAGTTAAAAATGCAGATGCGGATAAAGATTCTAACATTATTGCTTACAGAACTAAAGTTAAGGTAGTAAAAAATAAAGTTGCTGCTCCTATGAAAACTACGCATTTCGAATTACGTTTCGGTCAAGGTATTGATAAAGTGAAAGATGTTATAGAACAAGCTTTAAAATTTAATATTTTACAAAAAAACGGTACCTGGCTTTCTTATCGGGAAGAAAGAATAGGTCAAGGTTTAGAAAACGCACGTACCTTTCTTATTGGAAATCGAGATATTCTCGGTATGATTAGAGAAGATGTAGAAGCCAAAATAAAGGAAATAAGGGCTGAAGATGATGCTCGCATTCTTTCTGAAATACAAGATGCAGAAGTAAAAGAACATGGAAAGATACAAACAAGGGAGAAAAAGAAATAATAATGAAAGTTAGATTGTATTTTGATAGGGGTGATTTTTTAGAATTTTCTATTACAGATATGCAATCAATGAAAAATTTATTAGAAGAGAGTATCACTAAGCCTTGGGTTTATATAGAAAATTTAAAACAAGATATAAATTTTCATTTAGTTAAAAGGGTTCAATACATTGAAGAAACTACAGAAAATTGAATTAGAAAACTTTCAATCACATAAAAATACTGTAATACCTTTTGCTGATGGTGTTACTATTTTAACTGGTCCTACTAATCATGGTAAATCAAGTATATTAAGAGCGTTGCGAAAAATATTAAGGGATTTGCCGGCAGGAGATAATTTTATAACTTTCGGAGAAAAAGGTTATAGAATTAAACTGTATTTTGATGATTGTATAGTTACGAGACAAGTGGGTAAAATCAATAGATATATTGTAGAAAAAGAAGGACGAGAAATTCAAACTTTTGATAATTTTGGTAAACACATACCGAAGGAAATTTTAGAAGTTTTTAATATTTTAGATATTATAAAATATAGGGATATTTCTTTTGATTTTCATTTTACAGACCAGTATAAATTATTTTTATTAGATGATCCAGCTTCTGTTAAAGCTAAATTGTTTGGAAAACTTACAGGTATAGACGTTTTAGATCAAGCACAACAAGAAGCAAATATAAGAATTAAACAACAAAAACGTAATATTAAAACTTGTGATACTGAAATTTCTGATATAAAAGAAGTACTAATAAAATATGAATGTATTGATAAATTATTGCAAGAAGGAACAAACTGTCAAAGTAGCCAAGAAAAAATACAACAATTAAATATAGAAAAAGAGTTTTTAATAAATCATTTACAAAATATTAAACGGTTAGAAGGAGAAATCGTTTTTTGTAAAAAGCAATTAAACAGTTTTAAATCTTTAGATTTCGTAGATTTACTTAAGGTGGATACCTTGTTAAGAGATTATCAATTTTTAAATAATATAATAATTCAGTTACAAAAAATAGATAAAGAACATACTATTTATAAGCAAAGATATAGGGTATTAAATGAAGAGTTAAATATTAAAAATATAGAAAGTTTGTATGAAGAGCACACTTTTTTAATAGCTTTTTTAAATAAAATAGTTAAAATGGAGGAGGCTATTAAAAATTGGAAAAAAGATAAAGAAGAAGTAAACAAAGAACAGAATGTTTTTATTGTTGAGAGTGAAAAAATATTAAAAGAAGCTGGATATTGTCCTGTATGTAATACTAAATTAGAAAACAAACAAATTAATTATATTCTTGAGTGATTATATGAAAATTCTTTATTTTACAGATATACATTTAAAGGGTGTTAATCCAAAATCTCGAAAAGATAATTATTTGGAAGCTATATGTAAGAAACTTACAGAAGTAGGAGAAATAGGTAATACTTTAAAAGTAGATTGTTTTTTATGTGGCGGTGATTTATTTGATTTATATGATCCTGCATATTCTGTAACAAATAAACTTATTTCTATTTTTAAGGGTTATCGAGCACCTATTTTTACAATTATTGGATCCCATGATTATGATGGCTACAATTTAACCACATTACCAAGAACTGCTATAGGTAATTTAATACAATCTGGGGTTCTTAAATCTTTAAAAGAGTTTATTTGTCCTATAGTACGGGGTACTGAAAATAAAAGTCTCGTTTCTATTACGGGTTTTAATCATAGTATAGATATGGATAAAAATTTAAATGTATATAAAGAAAAAAGTAAAGATACTGCTATATATAAAATAGGGGTATATCATAGTATGTTATTGGATAAGCCTTTTCCTTTTTGCGATTTTACATTACTTTCAGATGTAGCTAAAGTTACTTCTTTTGATTGTATATTGTCGGGCCATTATCATCCTGGATATAAAACTGAAGTTATAAATGTAAAAGATAATAAAGCACAATTTATAGAAACTAATACTTTTCAACATAGCAAGAGAGATGGAAAAGATATATTATTTTGTAATCCTGGAGCTATTAGTAGACTTACCAAAACAGAAAGAAAACCTAAATGTGCGGTATTAACAATATTAAAAGACTGGGGTATTAGTATACAAGAAATATATTTAAAATCTGTAGTTTCTGATGTTTTTATTGAACAAGAAAATACAACTACAGAAATAGAATTAAATGCTAAAACTTCGGCTTGTATTGACAGAATGAATGAGGCTATACAACATTTTGAAGTAGCTAGCCCTTTGGATAAAGCTTTATTTGTAGCAAAAGATTTAAAAAAAAATGATAAGGTTCATGTTTTATTAAAAGAACTTATTAATAAAATATCTAGTTAATAAATTTTTATGGTAATTGTTATGTTTTCTTCAATAAAGTATTTTATAATAGTTAGTATTTATAATATTTGGAGTAGTTTAGTATTGTTTTTTTTATATGTTTTTACTTTTTTATTTGAGCAAATAAAAAAATGTAGAAGGCCGCTAGTTAAGTTGCGTAATTATAAAAATATATTAAAGGAGCGTTTATGATTAATCAGCAACAAATACAAGAAATTAAAGAAAAGAAAAAACAATTGGATGAGAAAAAACAACAAATAGAAAGAAAGTTATCTCAACTTGAAGGGGAAAAAGAGGGTTATATTAAAGCCATAAAGGAAAAAGGTTTTAATAATAGTCAGGAGGTTAAACAACGATTGCAAGACATAGATACAGAATGCGTAAAAATTACTAAAGAAGTAGAAACTGCTTTACAGAAAGTAGAAACACAATTACAAAATATAAAAACTAATGAATGAAGAATTAAAAAATAGAATTCAAGTGACATTACTTGAGCTTTCTCGAATTAAAGGTATTAAAGAAGAGAAAGAACGAAGAATTGTCGAATTAAAGACGCAAAAATCTATATCTAATACTTTATTGCAAGATTTGGTAGCCTGTCACGAAGTACTAGAAGTAGCTATTGCCGGTTCGAGGCAGGAATTACAAGAAAAAATTAATGATTTGGTTACTATGGCTTTACAAACTATTTTCCAAGATGATACTATTAAATTTATGGTAAATTTTGTATCAAGACGGGGACAGTCCGAAGTAGAATTTGGTATTTTAATAAATGGCGAATCTATGAAAGGGGATTTAAAAGATACATACGGAGGAGGCATGTTGGATATAGTTGCTACCACTTTAAAGTTAGCCTTAACGTTAGCTTTTGAAAAATTAGAGGGTCGTTTTGGTCCTATTTGTTTTGATGAAGTAGGTAAATTTATATCTAAAGACTATGTATTGGCTTTTGCCAAGTTTGTTAGGACTTTTGCTGAACGGAATAAAAAACAAATAATTTATATAACACACAATAGAGATATAGCAGCTATGGGACACAAACATCTTTCTGTAAGTTTAATTGACAATGTTTCTGTAGTGAAAGAGGTATGAAATGGCTTTTAAATATACAGCCGTACCTATTAATTTATTTAGTATTGATCCGTCTAGTACTGCTACTGGTATAGCTTTTTTCGATAAAGGTAAGTTAAAAGACTATACTACTTTTGTTTATAAAGAAAAAGGCGCAGCAAAGAAAGTCCAATATATGGGTTCTAATGTACAACATTTTATTGAAAAGTATCAATATAAGGAACCAAAAATTATTATAGAATCCCAATTTTATCATTATACCGGCAAACAAAATAGGACAAATCCAGAATCTATAATGTTAGTACAATATACTGTGGGCGGTATTATTTTTGCTTGTACTTATTTTTGCGATCCAAAATATGTATATCTTGTAAAACCAGTACAGTGGCAAGGAAGGAATAGATCCAAAAAACAGACAATAATGCGTATTAATAATGCTTTTTCGTTGAAATTAAAAATGAAAGATAATAACACTGCTGATGCTATTGGTATTGGAGCTTGGTTTTTAGATCAATGGCGTATCGGCAAATTTCAAGGAGATTTATGATTACTGATAGATTACAAGATCAAGTTTTAGATACCCATCTTTTAAAACAAAAACGCAAAGAAAGATTTGGAACTTTACACGGTATTGAAACAGCTTTTGGTAAAACTAAAGGGTTATTTTCTCAATATGAAAATAATAAAGCTTGGCCCACATTAAAAACTTTTAAAAGACTTTGTCTTTTATTACAAGTTTCTGCTGATAAATTACTCGGTTTAAAGACAAAAGATTAATATTTTTTGTTGATTTTCTGTCTTTCCCGCACTATTTCTATTATATAAAATAATCCTAAAAAATTTACTATATATCTTTATGCTTACTAAACGGACTAGTTGCCAATCTGCCAGTACTACTAAAAAGTGCGAATTTTGTGGTAAGCCTACTACCATTATAAAAAGGATTGAAAATAAAATTGCCTGTCCTAAATGTTATTCTTTAAGGAGGAATAAAGATGTTAATGCCGAGATCTAGTTCTGTAAGGGGTTATAATAGTCCTGTTAATACAGAATTGCAAAAACAATTACAAAGGTTGGGAAATCAATTAGTACAAAACAATAAAACAAGTATAAAAAAAATAGCTTCTATAAAGAATAAAAAAGCTTTTAAAAATATTGGTAGTAATAAATTTCAAAAACTCTCGGGAGATGATTATGGATCTATTTGGTCTTTGGCTGATGTAGATGGAGAGCAATGGATTGTTGTTGAAATGGATGGTAATGGCAGTATTGTAAGAAAAGCTTCTACTAAAGTAAGAGATAAATTGCCTCGAAAAGTTTTTACTTATCAAACAATTGTATATGCTTTACCTGATGATTTTAATATATTGAAACAAACAATTAAGGATTCAGAAAATAGGAATAAATTGGCACAAGCTTTAAATTTAGTTAAATATGTTTGGAAACAATTAAGAAACGGCGGAAAAGAAGTAAAGGGTGTTGATATTATAGATAATTTTATGACTACAGTCAGGAATGGTCTTTCTAAATTATCTGAGGAACAGCTTGATTCTTTATTATCAGAATGGGATACTTGGTTTGTTCCTAGTGATTATGGTGTAGAAGAAGAACGCTCACAAGCTAAATCGAGACAAGAAAAAATTGATTTAATAACGTCTTCTGATCCAGTACTTGCAGAAGGAGGATTGGCAGACTTTTTATATGAGACAGCAAAAAAGGGTATTATTCCAAATATATTACCTAGAACTGCTTCTAGAAAAAAAGCTGTCGATGAAAAAATTATCCAATTTCTAGAAGAAGCCATAAATGAAGCACAACAACTTAATACTATAAGTAGTAGCGCAAAAGACTGGGCTGGACATTTCATGAATGAGTTTACTAAAGTAAAAAGTCCACAAGAATTTCTTGGTAAATGGACTAACAGTTTAGGTGTTGTTATGAGAGCAATAGAACTTAAAGATGAGAATCCGGGTTTATCAGAATTAAAAGCTTTACAACAAGCCTCTGTCGAATTAAAAAACAGACCAGAATTAGAATCTGAATTAGAAGATAAAGCAAGAGAATTAGGAGATTCAATAACGGGAGGAGGACAGTTACCTGATCTAGAATCTTCTAGAAAAAGAGCTTTTATTTATAAAGGTGTTAATTACTATACTGGGGTAGAAGAAGAATATCAAAAAGCTCAAGATATTATAAACCAAGATTATAATTCAGGTGAATTGTCTCAAGAAGAATTTAGAAAACTTTGGGTACAATTAAGGAATGAAAGAGTATTCGAGGATTTAAGGGCTCAAGAAAGAGAACGCATTCGACAGGAACAAAGAGCTTTTAAAAGTATACAACAAGAAAAAATAGCTCAAGATAAAAAAGTTTCAGCAGTGATTGAAGATATTATTGATATGAAACAAGCAGCCGATGTTAGAAGCATTTCTCCTACTAATCAAGGTCAAGACGTTAATCCTATGAGTTGGATTGTAGATTCCCCAGATAAAGAAGATCAATCAAAAGAAGAGCAAGAAGATTTTACAAATGAAGAAGAAAATTTAGAAGAAACAATGCCCGATGAAGAATATGAAGCTGCTGCCGCTGTTGAGGAAACGCCAACAGAAGAAGGAGAGCAAACTTTTGTTATGGAACAAGATGGTACTAAAGTAGACATTACAGTCTCTAAAAGGCCTGAGGATTTAGAAGAAGAAATTCCAGTGACTTTTTAAATAAATATGGAGGTAAAGTATAATGGGTATGATTTTACAAAATATTTTTAGGGGTTTATCTGAAAAAGGGGTTCAATTACCTATTTGGTTAAATACCCAAATAGTTACTAAAGCGGCAAATATAGAATCACAACAAAAGACTAATAATACTGATCAATTTGTTTCATTTAGTAGAAAAACTTTTGCTGCTGGGGATCTTGTAAAAATTTCAAAAGTTCCTGATGTCCATAATTTATCTTCTTCTGATGCAGAGCTTATTAACAAAGTTTATAAGAATCAGCATACTGGAAAATTACAATCTAAAACGGGAACTGCGTGGACGGTTTCCTTTCCTGTTGGTTTATTGAGCATACCTGAAAGTTATTTAAGAAATTTATCTTCAAAAAAATCGTTATATAAGCATTCTTATTTACAACAAATCCCAAAGTCTGTTAATACTATTAATCAAACGAATAGTATAGTAGATAAAGTAGCCGCTCAACATATGGCTCATGAATTATCTAAACATGCTACAAAAAATGGAATGTTTGGAAATCAACTTCGTTATTTAAAATCTTATAGAGATAAAACAGATTCTAATATTGTTAGGGCAGATTTTGTGATTGATTATATAGACAATAATGATTTAAGACAAACAGTCACAGCTTCTATAGGTTTTCATCCAGGTACAGGACGATTTATATTGCCAAGGACTTTTGCCACGACAAAAAATTCTATGGTACCATTTACAAAAGAAGCTGTTCAAGCACTATCTTTGGGTAAAACTTTTGATCCAGTAGAAGTTGATATACCTAGGTATACTAATACTAATCCGCACGTACCTACTATCATGAGAGACTTGGATCCTATGCGTTTTAAAGTTTTAGGGGAAAGAGAAAAGAAATTGATACGTAGAGCTTTTGAACCTGGGGATACAGTTATTGAATCTTTAGCCCCAGGAGAGCAGCCAGTAGAAGTTAAAGAAGTATTAGATTCGGGATATAAAGTTACGGATCCCATGACTGGCGAAGAGCTTTTTATGGCTAATGATTATATAGAACAACAGGATGTAGTAAAAGTTAAGACAAGTAAAGTAGCGGGAGAAAATTGGGATAAGGAATATGTCAAAGACCAGTTACATACTGAAGAACCAAATAAGAGAGATTTGAATACTAATATACCAAGAAGGAATTCTGATGAAGTAGAGGTAGGTTTACAAGAATTTCCGGATTATACTAAGAGGGTAGATGAAAGTAATGACCCAAGTAAAGAAGATCGAATGGAAAGGTGGGAACGGCCTGAGTATCCACCGTGGGAAAGTATTGATAAAGATAAAATACAAAATCAAAAGTTTCCAAAAAAAGCTACAGAAGATCTTAATGTAGATACTTTAAATTTAAAAGATAAACCGGATTCAGAATTGCGTACTATATTAATTGATATGGTTAAGTATCGAGTAGCTCCAGTACCTTTTGAAATTGAACAAATATACAGAATGCGTAGAGATGATATTATTAAGGCTATTAAAGAGGTAATGAAAGCGGCACAACCTACAGCTTATTCTTTTATAATGGACCGTTTACATAAAAAAGCTGAAGGGGAAGAAGAAACTTTGCCCCCAGAATTAAGCCGGCCTCCGAAACAACGTACTAAACCGCCACGAGGTTTAGAAGTGCCTTATCCCGTTAAAGAATTCAGTCCAGAGATACAAACGTTAATTGAAAATGTAGATCAAATACAGAGTACTTTAAATACCTTTACTGCTGAAACACAAAAGATGCAAATGGAGGTAATGGAAAAAGTACAAGCTATGAGAAAGGAAAAAAACATTCCTAACTTAGAACAGGATTTATTAAATAAATGGTCTATTATTGCAAAGAATGTAAGAAGTTCTGAAGATAAGTTTTTAAGGTATAAAGATCAAATTTATGGTATATTAGAAAAAATAGAGAGGTCACAATCTGTTAAAGTTACAGATTTTAAAGAAAGATTAAAAGAAGAATATCCAGATGCTGCAAGTCGCATTGAAGAATTATACCAGAAAATGCGATCACTTAAAAATAGGGTAGAATTTTTTGTAACGCCCATACCTAAACAACCGAAGCCAAGAAAGAAAATGCAATCGGTTTTTGCTCAATTAGAAGATATGGAATTGGTAACTAATCAATTATTGGAAGTTACTGAATCATTATCTGATACTGTAAATGCTATTACTTCTTTACTGTCTGAAGGTTTTCAAATTGAAGATTGGATGGAAGAAGCAGAAACAGAAGAATTAGCTTTAGCTGCTTCGATTGCATAATTTAGTTTTTACTACATTTTATATACAGGTCTTATATTAATAAGGCCTGTTTTTTTGTATATTTATTTATTATGAGTATTTTTGATAAAAAATTGCCCTGTAGAAAAGGTTGTGGTAGAACGTTTAAAAGCGAAGGCGGTCGCTCTCGTCATGAAGCTAAATGTTTGGGACATAAGAGTAGATTGCTACAAGCAGAAGAATTACCAGGTTATAATAGGGGTTGTCTTATTTGTAATCATAAGTATGGTATAAATTTAACTAAAGACTTTTTTATAAAAAAAATGAAGAAAAAAGTTTTATTAAAAAAATATAAACCATTTATTCCCGGATTGACGGCGGATAAAATAAATAAACATATAAGACATTTTTCAATGAATCAACGTTCTGATACGGAACAATTATTAATAAAAGGTTCTATAGGTAATCAACAGGAAGTAGATGATGGACACAAACAACAAATACAATTTGATAAGTTAGCTACAGATATTAGACATAAAGAAAAAGAAGAAAATGATAAGATAAGGTTATTACAAGCAGAAAAAGCTCAAAAACTAGATTTTATAAATGAAATTGTAATTCAAGATTTAATTGAAGAACTACAAAACGCTAAAATTGAAAACAATAAAGATAAAGCAAGAATATTAAAAGGGGATGTTTATGAACAATTATTAAATTGGTTACGGTTAACTAAAGATTTTGCAAATGATATAGAGTGTGGATTGCATAAAAATTTAGATAGGGAAGTAAAAGCTAAACAACCAAATATTAATTTAGTTATTTTGAATAACATAGTTTCTAATATAGAACTTGTACAATCTAAAATTTTTGATGTTTTAGAATCCAATGTAAAAGATTTAAGTTTAAAAAAGGCTTTATTATTGAATGTAGGTCAGGTTTTTGATATTCTAGGTAATGATATATCTAAACTTCCTCAAAATTCTTCACAACCCAATTCCCGGTAATTTCTTAAAATTCTGTGTTTAAATATTGTATATTATTATAGTAATAATATAAAAATTCTTATTTTTTAACTAAAAAATCCATTTAATCGTTTAAATAAAATGTTAAAAAATATTAAAAAAAAGCTTGGCTTTTGCGGAAAAAGATACTATATTATTAATAGAATTAAAAACCAATTTTAAACATTAAACAAAGGAGAGGAAAAATGGAAACTTTTGAAACCATTAAAACTCAAGTACAAGATTGGCATAACAAAAGGGAAGATGTTTCTATTGCCACAGCAGATTTAGAAATGTCTGATCAGTATCAAATGTGTGTACAACGAAAAATATTACCTCTTTCTGATCATGGAGTTTTTCAGTTGTGCGATAAGTTGCGTATACCTCTTGGCTATTATAATAGATTACCTAATGATATGGCTATACAGCAAGTAGATTATTGGAAAAGCCGCGAACAGTTTCGAGATAAACAATTAAGGTTGAAATTGCATCAGGACGACGGAGTTATAGGGATTGTTACAGATAAACACGTTCCTGTCGCTAATACATCTCTAATAGAAGGCATAGAGGCGGTAGCAACTAAAAGTAAAGTAGATGCTTTTATATTAACTAATGAAAAATTATATTTGCGTTTGGTTTTTCCGGATATTACTAAAACTTTAAAAGATTACAAAAATGATGTAGTGAAAGCGGGTATTCAGGTAATAAATTCTGAGGTAGGTTCTTCAAGGTTGTTTATTTCTCCAGTTATTTGGAGACAAGTTTGTAGTAATGGATTAGTAATCGCGGACACAAGTAATCGGTTAATTAATCGGATACATCGAAACAAAAAAGAGGGTATTTCTATTGAAGAACAACTTAGTCAAATATTTCCTTTAAATGGCGATTTGTATAATGATTTATTTTCTCAATTTTTTAAACTGGATTATAAGATAACTAAGCGTCCAGCAAAAGAAATTATCGCTGAAATTAATAAACAATTTAATTTTACACAGAAGTTCGGAGAAGATGTATTGCAATCTTTAGACATTGAAATACAGGAACGAAATAAAAAAATTGAAGATACAACTATGTATGATGTTGTAAATGCTTATACGAGAAGCGCCCAAAAATTGCCTAATTTTGATAACCGTTTGAATGTTGAATCTAAAATTGCTACTTTAATAAAATAAAAGATGAATATTATAGTATATTTAATTAATAAATAATTATAAGGAGGTGAAGTAATGTTTTCTTTTATTACTAAAACTATTGTTATTTGTTTGGCATTATTGTATCTTTCTCAAAATATACCAATGAAACAAAAGAAATATATAGCGAAAACGGCTAAAAATTTGTATAATTTAACAATTAAGCAAGTACCTAATATTATGTCTAAAATGGAGAAAAAGGATGTTAAGGCTAAAACCGTTTTCAGAGAATGCAAAGAAGGTATTACAGAGCAGATATTTGATAAAAGATCCTTCAGGAAAGATAATTGAAACTATACCACAATTATTTAAACGGGTAGCTACGGCTGTGGCTGCTGCTGATAGTATTTATGGAAGTTCTAGAAAAGATATTGATAAGTTAACTTCAGAGTTTTATGATTTAATGTATTCTAGAGATTTTCTTCCTAATACTCCAGCTTTAATGAATATGGGTAAGAAAATGCAAATGGGATCTGCTTGTTTTGTATTACCGGTATTTGATTCTATGGAAAGTATTTTTAGTACTCAATATGATATGTCTATGGTGCATAGGTATGGGGGCGGAACAGGTTTTAATTTCGGTAATTTAAGACCTAAAGGTTCTTTTATACATAAAACAGGAGGAAAAACTTCCGGTCCTATTTCTTTTATTGATATGTACAACCACACGACAGAGGCGGTTAAACAGGGAGGGACGAGGCGCGGAGCCAATATGGGGGTATTACCCGTTTGGCATCCTGATATTCTAGATTTTATAACTTGTAAAGCCACTTTGGATGATAAGCATCAGAAAGTTATAAATGATGTGAAGCGTATTTTTAATTTGAAAGATGACGATTTATATATTAAAATATTATCTAAATTACTAATTGAACAACAAGTTACTAATTTTAATATTAGTGTGGCTGTAAATGATTCTTTTATGCAGGCATTAAAGAATAGCGAGGATTGGGCATTAGTTTTTAATAATAAAGAATATGATAAAATAAAGGCCACTGATATTTTTGATACTATTATAAAACATATATGGTTAAATGGGGAACCTGGACTTTTATTTTTAGATACCATAAATAGTAATAATCCTACTTATAAAAAAGATGCTACAAAAGAAGAATATTTATCAGGGGTTGGCGTTATAGATAGTACTAACCCCTGTGGTGAAATTCCAATTTTTCCTTACGAATCTTGTAACCTCGCTTCTATAAATTTAGGACATTTTGTAAGTAAAGAAAAAGAAATAGAGTATGATAGATTGTCAGATACTGTCGTAACTAGCGTTCATTTTCTAGATAATATTCTTGATATAAATCAGTATCCTACTAAAGATATAGAACGGGTTACTAAACTTAATCGCAAAATGGGACTTGGCGTTATGGGTTGGGCTGATATGTTAACCAAATTGGAAATTACTTACGGTTCAGAACATTCTTTTAGAATGGCGGAACAAGTTATGGATTTTATAGAAACTACGGCAAAAAATGCATCTGAAGAATTAGGTCGAGAACGGGGTAATTTTCCAAATTTCGATAAAAGTATTTATAAACAACCTTCTTCTCCTTATAAATATATGAGAAATGCTACAGTAACAGCTATTGCACCAACCGGTTCTTTAAGTAAAATTGCAGATTGTTCTTCAGGTATAGAACCCCATTTTGGAACTATATTAGAATACCATGTATTAGATACGGTTTTAAAAGAAGAGAATCCATTATTTATAGATAAACTTAAAGAAAAGAATATTAATATAGAAAATATACGAGAAGATATTATAAAAAATAGGGGGTCTATACAAAATATTGAATGGATTCAAAGTGATTGGAAAGAAATACAAAAATTATTTGTTACTACTTTTGATTTGAATTATGAACAGCACGTAAGAATGCAGGCGGCTTTTCAAAAATATACAGATAATGCAGTTAGTAAAACAATTAATCTTAAAAATACAGCAACAGAAAAAGATATTAAGGAAGCTATTTTGCTTGCTTACAAACTTGGTTGTAAAGGATTAACATTATATAGGGATCAATCAAGAGAGAAACAAGTATTAGATTTAGATAGAGATAAAAAAGCTTTAACGAAAATACAAATTAAGCATGGGGAGATAAGACCAAGACCTAGTACCACGGTAGGTAAAACTCAGAAATTTGGGTTGAAAGAATGCGGTAGTTTATATGTTACAATGAATAATGATGATGTTGGTTTTTGTGAAGTTTTCGCAAAACTTGGTCCTCATGGTAATTGCATTAATGCTTTGTTAAGTACTATTAGTACTTTAACTTCTTTGCTGTTAAGGGCAGGAGTAGATCCTTCTTTTATAATAAGAAGATTAAAAGGCATTCGTTGTCCTTTTCCTAGTTTAATACCTGGAGGGGTGATTACTTCCTGTCCTGATGCTATCGGTAAAGCCATGGAAGCTTATATAAAAAATCAACATATAGAAAATAATCATAAAACTATTGAGATAAATGATAAAGGTGCCATGGTTGGGACTTGTCCTGATTGTGGAGTACCTTTACGTTATCAAGATAGTTGTTTGAGTTGCCCCCAATGTGGTTGGAGTCCAAGAAATTGTGGATAATATACAATTTATTTTTAGTCTTAAGACAGCAGTAGAAAAGATTGAATCGATAAAAGAAGCCTTATTTGTAGAAGTACATTTAAAAGATAAATGTACTGAAGCTATTAATCTTATAAATAAAGTTTTGAAAGAATGTAATGTAGATCCCAAAAAAGATTTAAAACCAAAGCAAGAAATACAAGTACGAAAAATTAAGCCCAAAATATTAAGATACAGGAGGTGATTATGTTTATGACGGAATTAGAAAGGGAACAAGAATTAACAAAAAGAAAAACCAATCAATTTACTTTAGATTGTCAAATGGAAGTAGATTCTATGCAGACAGTTTTAGGTTATCGACACGCTAAACAAGCGGGAAATACTAAGTTACTTGGGGAATTTACTCCAAACTTTGAGATTAAATATAAAGGAGTACCAACAGAGGAGTTAGTAGGTTTTATTAAAGGTATTGAATGGGCTTTAGAAAGATTTAAATATGTAAATACTAATATTACAACTTTTCCCGGAGATGAAAATGGCAGATAAATGTTTATTACTATTATCGGGAGGTATGGATTCCAGTACTTTATTATATGATTTATTATATAATAGGGATTTAAAAATTACGGCTTTGGGTTTTGATTATAATCAGCGACATAGGGTAGAGTTGCGGTATGCAAAAAAGTTATGTGATATGAATAAAGTACCTTTTAACATATTGAATATAAATTTATCACAAATAGGGGGTTCTCCACTTGTAGATATAAAACAAGAGGTACCCACTTCGATGAAAAAACAAGTTAAAACGGTAGTACCTTTTCGTAATACTATTTTATTGTCTTATGCCGCAGCTTTTGCAGAAGTACATAATATTGAACAAATTTATATTACTCCTTGTAAAGAAGATTATGATGCTTATAGAGATTGTAGAACTAATTATTATAGTTTATTACAACAAACCTTAAATGCCGGGTCTACTTACGGACCTTCGAAATATTATTTAACTATATTTACTCCTTATATTAATATAACAAAAAAAGAAATAATTAAAAAAGGTTTAGATTTAAAAGTTCCTTACGAATTTACCCATTCTTGTTATAATGGGTTACGACCACCTTGCGGTAAATGTCCTGCTTGCATTGAAAGGGTGGAGGCTTTTAAAGCTAATAATATAGAAGATCCGATTTTTAGTTATTAGTTATAAGAAATAATTATGTCTGTAGGTTCAGATTATTTTAAGAAACGTATACGAGAAATAGACACCGCAGAAAAGCCGCATGATGATGTAGTAGATATTATAGAATTTACCACATCTCCTTCTTTTTTACATCTTTCTTTATTTCCTTGGCAATCTGTTTGTTTAAAATTATATTATAAAGTAGTAGATAAATATCCTTTTACAGAAGAGGAAAAAGCTTTTATTGTTTATGTAAAAGCTCGTTGGCGTGTTGATTTAATGAAGTATGTTAATGCGACCATACCTTTTCGAATACTTGTTTTAGTTATAGGTAGAAGATCTGGAAAGACTTCACTTGTAGCTTTAGTTTTATGTTATGAGGCTTATAAGTTAATAAAAAAAGGAAATCCGCAAAAATATTATGGAATTATTGAAGATGATGAAATATGTTTAATGAATTGTGCTTCTAATGAAAGGCAAGCAAAACAAGTATTTAGGAGAGCTAAAGCTTTTTTAAAGAATTGTGCTTTTTTTAATGATTATCTGGATTTCGATAAAGATTCAGAAACAGAATTAAGACTGTTTACACCTCGCGATGCTTTACATAATAGAAGAATTCAAGAACGGAATGCTTTGCGCAAAAGGGGAGAGCAGAGAGAAAATTATGTACGAGGTACTATTTTATTATGGTGTATATCGACTACTGCTAGAGGTTCAAGAGGGGTTACTGCATTGTTAATTATTTTTGATGAGTTTGCCCATTTTTTGAGAGCTAAAATAAAAAGTGGTAAAACAAAACAAATAGAGGCAGGTTCTAACCAAACTGATGTAGAAGTATACAGAGCATTAACTCCGTCTGTAAAAACTTTTGGTAAAGATGGTAAAATTATAGCTTTAAGTACTCCACGAGAAAAAGGTGGTAGATGTTATAGTTTATATCAAGAAAGTTTTGAAAGTTTATCAGTTTTAGCAATACAGGCTGAAACTTGGAGGGCTAATCCACATATTGCAGAAGAAGATTTACAAGAAGAAAAGAAAGAAGATCCAAGAGGTTATAGATCAGAATATGGAGCTGAATTTTTAGACCCTGCAGGTTCTTTTTTACCTACTGAAAAATTATCCAAATTACCTATTAAAGATAAACCCATTTTACTTACTGGAAGAATAGAGCATAAATATATTATAACTTTAGACCCAGCAAAAGGTTCAGATCCCACATCTGATACATACGCAGTAGGTTGGGGACATGCAGAAATAGATCAGGATACTTATCATTATTATGTTGATGGGTTACACGGTTTCGAACCTACTATACAAGATCAAGGAGGTTTTTTAAATGCCATACCTGTAAACCCACTTGTCGTAGATCAATTTATTTTAGATTTAGTAAGTAGATTAAGAAATGTTGTATTGATTGCTTATGACCAATATAATAGTGCTTCTTCTATTGCGAAATTTCAACAACTACATTTACCAGCATTAGAAACAACTTTTACGAATGCTTATAAAGCAAAGATGTATGGAGCCTTTTTTCAAAAACTTAATTTAGAGACAGTACATTTTTATGGCATTGAACAAAACACAGAATATCATTGGATAGATACTTGTTTGTTAGAATTGGCATATTTGCAAGAAATAGTGTCTGGTAATAGCGTTACTTATAAACATCCAGATTCTGGTCCAGTTACTACGGACGACTTTGCTGATGTTTCTGCAAATCTTGTATATTTATTAGAACAATATGCTATACAAGGTGTAGATTTTTATAAGAAGTTATTACAGGCGGGAGTACGACCGCAACCAAAATCAACTACGTTAAGTCCGGTAACTGGTTCTTCTTTACCAGGTTATGGAGGTTTAAAACCTGTTGCTGGAAGTAGTAGAGGTGGAGGACCCCCAACTACAGCTGCGGGACTTAGAGATAGAAGATTTAGGAGGTAAGGATGGCGCAATATCTTGATTACAAAGGAATACATTTTACGGATTGGATAATTTTTAAAATGCTTATTAGAATTTATGGAGAAGATAAACTAATTGAGATATTGAAAGATTTAAAAGAACGCGGAGGAATCGAAGCTATAAAGACTTGTACTAAATAGAAAGGGGGTAATTTATGTCAGATATTAAATTTGGTTTTTGTCAATCTTTGCTAGACTTATTAACTTTAACTAAAGAATATAAAGAAGAAGAACTTTTATTTGCTAAACCTGTAGGTAGATTAGCTTACGGTATTGATGCTTCTAAAAGTATTAAACAATATAATAGACCAATAGAAGCAATAAAGGGTTGTGAATTACCATGGATTAAAGATGAAAAAGGAAAAGAGGCTTTAAGGGATGAGTTATTTTTTAAGTTAATAAGTAAAGTTTCAGAAGTTACCACAGTTTCTAAAGTATCTGATGCTTTTTATTATCTAGGAAGATTAAGTATTGTACCCCAATACGCTCTAGTACATCCTACGAGGACTGATTTGATGCATGAGGTAGTTTCTTGTAGGATTCTTAAAACCACCCAAATTCCAGATAACATGGTTTATATTTTTCCGCAACCGAAACTTATTGGAACTATTTTTTTAAATCCCATGAAACAAGAATATGCTTTTTTTGTTTCGGGTCCTGAATTGTTTGTAAGAATTAATCTTTCAAGGATTATTACAAAATGAAAAAACAAAAAGAATCAATAGATCAATTATCGGAACAATTTAGTTTTCATATTTTAAGTGATTATTCTATAAGAGTTATGAGTTATGGGGCTAATATGGATTCTAGAAATATACAATCTTTGTCTATACAATATAAACCAGGTTATGCCCCTTTGGTTGATTTACAGTTATCTTATGGGGCAATAACTAAAAACAAAGAAGATAAAATACAAGAGGTAGATAATAAACAACAAATAATTAATAATTTTGAAAAACCAGAAGAAGATAAAAAGCAGAAAGAAAATAAGAATAAACCATCTAAAGCCGGTTTTAAGGATATAGAAAAGAAAGGACAATATTTTTTAAGTAAGAAAGCTTTAGAAGAATTGTATATAAAAAGTACACTTAGAAGTCCTTATAAAAGATTTACTGATATAAATCAGATAGTAAAAACAGAAGAAAAACAAGCAGAATTAAAAAAGTTCGATAAGAATAAATTAAAGTTTGGATTGATGAATGATTTTAATGTAAAAGAACAAAAAGGTAAAAAAGAATTATTTGAGATTAAGGTAGGTCCTTATGATATAAACACTTTAGATAATATTGAAGATGTTGTTATTGCTGCATTATCAAAAGAAGAAAAGAAGTTGCAAGAAGATAATACAATTATTTTTGTAAAAGAATTGTTAACACCTACTATTTTTATAAACGAAAAAGATAAAAATAAATTTGTAGTATATGAAAAATTTCAATTAACAAAAAATATATAGGAGGTAAATAAGTGTATACAGTTACAAAAGAATTCACTTTTGATGCGGCGCATAGATTAGCTTTACCCTATGAAAGTAAATGTAAGTCTGTACATGGTCATACTTTTAAAGTATTAATAACATTAGGGGCAACAGAATTAAACAATGATGGTATGGTTCTTGATTTTACTATTTTAAAAGATTTAATGAAACCTATTATAAATTTATTAGATCATGCATATATTTCTTCTAATGAAAAAGATTCTATAATACAAAAAACAGCAACAAGTAAATATTTTGTATTACCTGAATATTTAACTAATCCTACCTCAGAAAATTTAGCTAGATTTATTTATATTCGGTTAATAGATCGTTTGGAAAAAGAAAACTTGGAAATAATTGTAAAAAAAGTAACTATATATGAAACACCTACATCTTATGCTACGTATTACCCAGAAAAAGAAATACATTATAAAAAAGAAGAAACCCAATTACAAAACAAAGATGATAAAATAGTAATATCATGGGAACGTTATAATAAATACGTAGATAATATGGTTAGTTATTTAAAAACGCTAGAAGCCGTAAAAAACAACAAAATAGTTCTTTTTGGTGTTCCTCGAGGCGGGGCTGTTTTGGCTAATATTTTAGCTCATAAGTTAAATATAGATAAATTATTTGTGATACATCATGAGTCGGAAATACAAAAAATACCCATTTTTTATGAGATATGGATTGTTGATGACATTTGGCATACAGGTCATACTGTAAAAAATCTTTTACAAGACATTTTTAAAATATCAGCTTTTTCTAAAAAAAGGATATTTAATTATATAGCTATGTTCGGAAGAGGTCAACCTGGCTGGTTAAATGGGGAATTTCTCAAACAACAGATAGAAAATTCATGTGGTTATGAAATAGGTACTACTTTTATTCGTAACTGGGTTGATGCATGGGTAGAATTTCCTTATGAATCTCCTAACGAACCTAGAAATCGATAACTGTATTTTTATTGATTTATGTTGATTTTCTGGTTACAAAGCCTTATTTATATATAAATATATTTAAGGCTTTTATTCTGCTTATATAAAGGAAGAACCTTTGAATAGTAACCAGGAAAAGGTATTAAGACCTATACCTTTATCACAAGAAGAGAAAGTATCAGAACAAGATAAAAAGAATATATTAAAACGATTAGTTTTTAATATGCGTTCTGGTATTATTACTATTTCTAAACATAAGAGATTAATTCGGTCTGTGGATTCTGTACCTGATGCTGAGTATAAAAAAGAAAATGGAAAAATTGTACGTATATTTAAAAAACCTTTATCAGATATAGAAAAGCAAACTAATAAAGAATTTTTTGATATTATAATGAAAGAGTTGGATGCTTTGAATTTTGGGGAATTAATTATTACTATAAAAGATTGCATGATTGTAAATTATAGAAAACATCCAATATATCGATTTGAAAGGATAGATGCTAAGGAAGGTTTTAAAAGGAGGCATGATAGTGAATAATAAATTAAAAAGAGCGGGGGCTATTTTTTCTAGATTACGTCAAAAACAAGCTCTTGAATCTGCGGATACTTACGATGTTACTTCTTATACACCTACGAATTGGGATGACGAAGATCAAAATGTGGCTACGTGGTTAAATAAAGATGAATATAATAAACCCAAGAATATGCATCAGATGCCCAGTTATGATATATTACAAGCTAATAAAGGCTATCTAAATTTTACAAAGAAAGCGGTACATCCAAAATATATTGCGGTACAGTTTTTAAAAACTATAGGGCAAGAGCCCACAGCTATAACGCCAACTCATGTGAAAAATTATTTACAATATTATAAAGCTGCTCCTGAATTAACTGATACAGTTTGGGAGTGGGTACAAAAATTGTTACCTTCTAAACCTGCTATAGCTAAACAGTCTTTTACAGAAAAAGAAGCTATTAAAGAAATAGTTGAAATGGTACAAAAGGCTATTCAAAAAGGGAATAAAAAAGAAGTACCGCCTAGTATAACTAATTTGTTACCTTTAATTACAGAAGAGGCGGCGAGTCGAGGTTTTACTAATTTCAACGCACAAGGTATACTTCAAAAATACAGAGAGTTGATGGGTGTAGCTTCTAACAATCAAAGGGTAAATAAAGTGGCGGAAGAAAGGGTGGGAGATAAACCCCTTGCTCGTAATGATGTACCAGGAGGGGAATACAAAATTATAGTTACAAAAACGACAGAAGAAGAAAAACAAAACATAGAACGAAAATTAGAAAAAATACCAGTTCCTGTATCCGGTATTAGACAAAGAACTTTTGTACAAGTTTTAAATAATAAGAAGGATGTTGTTGCGGAATCTTCTTTTAGTAGTCAAGCAGAAGCGTGGAAACAATATAACGTTTTAGATTATCTCACGGCTCCTAAAGATATAAGATTAGAGAAGGGATTTACGAGGGTGGATTCTGAAAAAACAATATCAGGACCAGAAAGTAATCAACCACCAATACAATCAAAGAGGGCATCTGTTTTTAATTGGGTAGAGAGAATTTCTTTACCGCTTGGTTATGTAGCAATTGAAGATCCTGAAAAGACAGATCATTTTATTATGGTAAATCCAGAAGGTAATCAAGTGTTTGCGGGCAGTATTTCTTCTTTACCTGAGGCACCAGAAGAGGCGGCGAAATATATTTGGAAAAATTTTACTGCCCTATCTAAACACGTAGATTTAATGGATACTGTTTTAGAAGCGGCGGAAAAATATTATGGGGAGGAAAGTCAAGAATTTAATGAATTAGAATTATCATTAACGGATCTTTCTGCCGAGGACATTTATAATCTTCTTGAACAAATAGGCATTACTAGGCACTTTCAATATTCCGGTGATATATTAAGGAAATATAAACCTCTTAGTAAACAACAATTAGACTTATTTACAGAAATGCTTTTTGGACAGGTAAAAGAAATACCTTTATCTGAAGTTAAAGATTGGTCAAAAGTTAGACCATTAAATGAAGTTTTAGAACAATCGAAAAAAGAGAGACAGCAAATTACAAAAGAAGTTCAGGATTTATTTGAGCAAACGGCTTTACCAAGCGCTGATGAAGTTATTAATTATTATGAAAAAGTACAGCAAATGGAGGAGGGGCCAGAAAAACAAAAAGCTTTAAATTGGCTTAAAGAATTATCTAAAAAAATTAAGAAAAGTAATAATAGTTTGAAATATCAAAAAGATGTATTTAAAATTTTAAAGGCTTTTAAAGCATGAATGAAAATCCTAATATAAATAGAACATTAGAAAATCTTTGGAATACTGTAAATGATCCTCGAAAAGGACAACCCGAAGGTCCCCCTGATAAACCATATCGTAAATCTCCCCTTGATAAACCCAACAAAGCTACTCCTGATGTAACTATTAATGCCCATTTAAATATGCGGAAATTGACTTGATAATTATTAAATTTTTGTATAATTTAAATTAATGGGAGTTATATATTGAATATTCAAAACACCATTTTAACCCAACGAGAGCTTATAAAGATTCCGGATTATATAGTACCTTCTGTTGTTTCTTATTTTACTACTAGATATGAAGCAGAAGAAGGTACTAGTTTGTTTTCTTTTACTTCTACTTTTGCTTCTAGTTATGTTGCCCATAAACGTGAAAATTTGTATGAATATTTTGAAACTGATATGGAAAGATATTTTCTAGAAAAGGAATATAAATTTTTTAAGATGTATAGAAATTGCAGTAGAAAACTTTTTGAAAAATGTTCTAATTGTATTTTTTCTTTACACAATAAAGATATTACTTACGTTTTATCGGGTACTAAAATCCCAAAAGATACTCAATGTTTATTATATGGAAATTGTTCTCCTATATGTACGAGATTTAAAAATCAAGAGAAATTTAAAAGACCCCATATTTATATTAAAAAAGTGATTACTTTATTAACAAAGAAAAGTATTTTTTGAATATGAAATTTTTATATCCATTTTTATATATATTATTTATTTTTGTTTCTGTAAATACCTCCCCCTTTTTAGAATATTTTAAAACTGGTTTTTCTCTTAAATATTATCAAATTTTACCAAGAAATAAAAGTCAAGAACAATTTTATAGGATATATGCTAGTTTGATAGAAAAGCAAAAAGGGGTATCTACTTTATATTTGACTTTTATTATAAACCAGGTATCTACAATAACAGCCCTAGATTGGAAATTAATAATTGCCATGATACAAATAGAATCTAATTTTAGGCCGGATGTAAAAAGTAAAAGAACTAAATTATATTATGATAAGAAATATGAATCTGCTATCGGATTAATGCAAGTAAAACCTTCTACTGCAAAAGAAGTGTGTGAAAAATACAATATAAGATATTATAAAGATGTCTTATATAATGCTTATTATAATGTTTTAATAGGTTCTTTATATTTAAGAGACCGTATTATAAAACACAAAAACCTGATTTTAGGTATAAAGGCATATAACGTGGGCGATTATTCGATTAAACGGGGGGTAAACCCGGAAATTTTCGGAAATAGGGTGTTAAAAGCTATGGACTCCCTGATATAATTTTAATTTTACAGTATATTTACGTTTAACTGATATTTTTATATAAAAAAGTATCAGTTTTTTATGAGAAAGTATTTAATTTTTTTATACTTTTTGTATATTTAAAAGATTATGGATTTTGATAATTTTTATAGCAATTATAACGATGGGGATTTTAATAATGAACGGGAATGTTATGAGTATGAAGATATAGAACATGAAACTGATAAAGCTATTTTAGTAAAATTAAAGAAATGTAAAGAAAGTATTTGGTTACCAAAATCTCAAATAGATTATGATGATAAATATATTTGGGTACCTTTTTGGTTGGCAGAAAAACACGATTTAATTTAATTATAGTATCGAAAAAATCATAAAAGGGAGAATAACGTGTCAGCAGATAACGGTATTTATATATTAGAAACACTTAAGGGGGAGTATAGAGTAGTTCATACGCAGGCTATAGAGAATTATCAATGGGATGCTGCTACGAATAGCGAAACAGATGATCCTGATATTCATATAATTAACGCTAGGAAAATATGGAAAGGATGTAGTGTATTTAAAACTAAAGAAGAAGCACGGCAAGAAGCCGAGAGTCTTTATGATGAAATAATGGAAAGCGATTTTCCTGTATTAGAGTACGGAATAAATATTGTTAAAATAGATAGGGAGTTTTAAAATGGATGTAAGCGAAAAATATATAGAATTATGTAAAAAAGCAGTAGAGATACAAGATTATAGAAAAAAGCATAAAAAAACAGCAATGAGGTATACGCTAGAGTTAGGAGATTATTATATTGATCCAATTTCTCATACTGTTTGTATATATCAAGTAACTACTGTTATAAGTATTAGAGGTACTTACATTTGGCTTCCGAGACAAGAACAACTGCAGGATATATTAAAAAATGATAAAAATGGGTGGTATCTTTATGGAGATAACGTAATTCTGTTAAAAGAAGTATATGAATGGGCAAAAGAAAACTTTGCTCCTCCATTATTTGGGGCGGCATCTATGGAACAATTGTGGCTTGGGTTTGCGATGTATAAAAAATATAATAAAGTTTGGAAGGGGAAAAATTGGGTAAAGGAGTAATAAATGCCATACGTAAAAAGAAAAGCCAATAAAAATCATAAGTGTTATATTTGCGGCAAGGTTATAAAAAAGAAAACTATTTATTTTGTAGAAGAGGATTCTTATCTATGGCATAGAGTAGCTATATGTTCTAAATGTATTAATCGTAGAATAAATAGGAAAAGATCTGAATATTTAAAGGGTTTAAAAACAAGAATTGCTTGTTACAATCAAATATTAAAAGATAGTATTGCTAATACGAAATTTTTTAAAGAAAAACTTAAAAATTTCAAGACAAACCCTAAAATGAAAACTTTTTTTGTATGAAATATTATCTCTGGTGGCCTATAGCTGTCATATTATGGTATGCTTTATATGCTTATATATCTAAACAGAATAATACCGCAGATTCTATAAAATGGTTTATACTTACTCTTGCCATGGGTTTTTGTCCTTTTTGGGCTATTATAAGCAGATCATCTAAAAGATTATTATTTGACGCTCTTTTATATGATACTTTACTTTTTATTGGTCAATATTTTATGTTTATTTTACTTGGTTGCGCTATACACTATAAATTTATTAATTGGGTCGGTTTCGGTTTTATATTATCAGGTTTTATATTAATAAGACTTTAATAGGAAGGAATAAAAATGAGTAATATGTGTTTTATAATTATTATGTCAATATTATTAATAGTTTTTATTTTTACACTATATACTATAAGAAAGTATATGCCCCATCAAGGAGGAAACGTACATATAAAAAAGAAAGGTTATACTAAATGAAAAGAATTCTACAAATAGATGGTGGAGGTATAAAAGGTCTTATACCAGTAATATTTTTAGATTTATTGCAAAAAGATATCAAACAACCTCTTCATAAATATTTTGATATGATAAGCGGCACTTCTACAGGTAGTATAATAGGCGGTTGTCTTGCAGCGGGAGTAGATATATCAGTAATTAAAGAAATATATATTAAATACAATCCTATATTATTTACGCCAAGACCTTTTAGATTCTTTAAGAGGAACAAAGCCAAATATGATAGAAAGGTTTTTATTGATTATTTAAAAAAAGTATTAGATACGCATAACAACAATAATAATAGTAATATAAGATTAAAAGATTTACAAACAGATTTAATGACTACCGCTTTCAATTTATGTTCATCTCGCACTCACTTTTTTAAATCATGGAGTATAAAAGACCAAGATATGAAATTAATAGATATTATAGCCAATTCTGCTTTATCTGCAGCTTATTATTTCGGATCTATAAAAGATTCTAATTATGAATGGACAGATAATTATATATATCCAATATCTAGAACTTTTAAAGGAGCTATATGGCAAGACGGCGGTCAAGGTACAAACAATTGTACTTTAGAAGAAGTTATATTAGAAGCTGTAGCTACAGGTTGGGTTTCTATGGAACCTGGAGGTATAGAAGTTTTATCCCTCGGTTGTGGTACCACAAATTATATTAAACCATTTAATAAAGTAAAAACAGGAATAATAAAAGAAGCAATAAAATACCCAATGCAAGCAAGAATTGAATCTACTATTGAACAAATAAGAAGAGCTATATACATAGCTAATTTGTATGATAATATAAAAGTTAAAAGAATGGATTGTTTTATACCAAAAGAAGCTGATAAATTAGATTCTATAAAACATATTTATCTTTATAGACTATATGGAGAAGCTTTGTATACAGATTTTAAAAGGGGGGTAAAATAGTGGCAGATATTACAATGTGTGAAGATACTTCTTGTAAAGTGAGACGTAAATGTTATCGGTACATGGCTTATCCTTCTATTTATCAGTCATACCAGGCAACTTTTAGAGAGTCTAAAAATTCTAAATGCGCGGATTTTTGGAGTTGTAAAGGCCACACAGTCAGAAAAGATTATAAAGAAATAGATAAGAAGTTAATTTCTAATTAAAAAGGAGTTAAAAATAAAATCTCATGAATTAGCCAAATACCTTTTAGAAAACCCTGATATGGAAGTAAGGTGTTCATTAGACATTTCTACTGAAAATTCGCCGCTCAAAAGATTAGGCGGGAAATTATTTGAGCCCACAGCACACGGCAAGGAATTTATGATGTTATGTTTTGATTTAGAAAAACAAGAAAGAACAAACAAAAATGCCTAGAAAACATTGCAACAACTGTAATAAGCTATTAGGAGAAATAAGCAAAGGGAAGATGTTAAAAACTACTATTTATTTGTGTAATAGTTGTTTTGAACAATTAACTACTAAAGCAGCTTCTGCAGATTTAATGTATAAAGAAGGCGATAGAAAAAATAATGATATGCCCGATTTTTTTAAAGATATGTTTAATTTAGACAGTAATAAGGATAATATATGAGTTTTACAAAAGAAGGTATGATAAATATAAGAAGCAGCATTAAACGAAGAGGTACTATTTCACAAAGAAGGAATAGAGTGCGTTATGAAAGATGGTTATTTTGCGATTTGGATGAATGAGATTTGTACCTATTATGGTATTGAAATAAAAAATATATTTAAAACAAGCAAAGAGTTAGCAGAAAGGAGGATAAATAATGAGCTTTGAAAATGAAAGACAATTAAATATTAAGTGTCTTAATAAAAAATGTACGCATCAAGGAAATGATAAATTTATAGCCCATTGCGATGTCAAACTTAAAAACGGCGATCCTGGTTATTCAATATGTAAATATTACATACCAGAGATTATAAAGGATATTTACAAGGAGAAGCTTGTAGCTTTTTGTAAGGGATTAGAAGTAGAAAATATTGATAATTTATTAAAAGAACCTTCGGACCGGTTTAAAATGCTAGGCGAAAAAATAGCTGAAAGCATAAAAAATAAGAATAATTAAGGGAGGAGTAAAAAGAAGGGGATATACACAGACGCGTAACATACGATACTCTTGCGTCAGCACTACTTGATATACAAGATGTACATAATAATATAACGATAATTAACTGCGGCGGTTATTGGGAGGTGTTTGGAAGGTTCAATACCTCGTCAGACCATCCATCATACAGTATTGGAAGTGGCGGCAATTATGAGGATGAGATCGAGGATACCTACCCATTTAGCGAAGACGCATTTTAACTTGTTTGCCAGAAGAATAATAAGGAATAAGAAATTTTAAACTTATCTTTATATAATTCAATAATTTATATAGTTTATTTTTTAATATTTTTATACTTCTGTTATATTATATTTTTTGTATATTATTATAGAATGATTTTTAAACAATTACCCCATATTTTATATAGTCATCAGGTGTATATGTTTGTAATTTAAAGATTTAACTGTAGGCGAGTATGGGTTTTTCGGAAAATATATTTAAATAGTAAAAAGATTGTAGGGGGTTAAGGAATGCAACAAGAAATGGAAGACATAATAATTCATCAGAAAGATGATGATAAGTGGTATTTCTGGGATGAAGTGTGGGCTCATGAATATGGGCCGTATAATTCTAGAGAAGCTTGTATAGTAGCGTTAGATGCCTACTGTGAAAGTTTATAAAAACACCCGTTAGAATTTTAGTAATAAGGAATTATATTATGACAAAAAAATTACAAGATAGGTTATTTAAAAGGTTTAACAATATGTTTAGAGAAAGGTATTTACCAATGTCTCAAACATGTATGTGTTGGGGTATTGATTGTGGAGATGGGTGGTTTGATTTATTATGTGATTTGTGTGAGAAGTTAAAAAATAATAGAGGTTGCGGCATCCGTTTGCCGAACCGTTGTATGCAATGCCGATTTTAATTATTAAAAGGAGTAATTTATGAGCAGACCAGAATTTCCAACAGGATGTGTGTTGCCATCATCGTGTATTCAAAGAATACGCAGAGAACAGGATTTTTATGATAGAAATCCTGAATATTGTGAACGAATGCAACAACAGCGTGAAGAAGAAAGACGGGCTGAACAAGAACGAGAATATGAAGAATATCAAAACAGAATACAAAATGACGAATTACCATTTTGAAAAAATCAGCACAGCGTACAACAGCAGATATAAAACATTGAAACGTCTCATATCCGCAGACGTTAGTTGGTTGCAATAAATTTTTCCTTGGAGATTATATGCGCGGCAAAAGACTAACTAAATTGCCTCAGTATTTTCCAGATATAAAAGGGGAATATAAGGCGTTTGAGAAAGTAGAAGAAAAATTATAGAATTATGATAAAAATTTTATAATATATAATAGGAGGAATAGTAATTATGATTAAAAAAAGAATAACAGGTTATTTTGAAAAATTTGACAACACAGAACTCGGTGTTACTTTACCGGAATTATTGGACACATTAGAGAAGACTATTTGGGAAGGCTCCATTCTTTTAAAAGAAAGAAAACGACATTTGAGGAAAGTTGCTTTAACTATTATCGCTGAAGATCTTGATTATAAAAAAGCTATTCAAAAGAAGAAGCAAAAAAATAAGAAGATATCAAATTGATGAAATAAAGTATGCCCATACCGAAATGGTTACGAGAAAATAACAATAACAACGAAGAATTATTAACAGCTTCAAAAACTAAAGTTATTATAGGACAATTTTATGAGATACTAGCGGCAAAAATATTTAATGGAGAATATAACAATAAAGCAGTAGGACAGGAAATGTATCCTGATGTTATAGTATGGAAAGGTTTTCAGGATATATTATACGAAGTAAAAGCCAGTTCTTTAAGTAATAGATTTACTTTTGATTTAGGACAGCAGCAGTATTATAAAGATTTAATAAATACAGAATTCCCCTTTACAAACCCCAAGACTTATTATAGTTTTTTTGTATATGAATTAAAAGAACCACTATATAAAACTTATATTTATTCCCAAGAACTTATTGAAGGGTTGATTACCCACACGAAAGCTTGTTTAATACTACCTTTAGAAATAGTAAATCAATTCAAAGATTGGTTTGTACTATCTACATATATTAATAAATCATGGTCAGATAGAAGAATAAAGAAATCAAAATTGGATATTATGTTTGTAAGGATTCCTGCTACTAGAATTATAAATTGGGTGAACAATACTGAAGTTTTAAAGACGGATTTTAAAAATTTATCTATTGAATTTGGATATAGAGATTTTAATATAAAAAATTATAAATTCAAAAGGCGAATAGTATCAAGATTTAAAATATTAAATCAAACTATTTCAAGTTTTCCATTATTAGAAATGATAGAGAAAGAAAAGTAAAAAAGCTATCTTAGTTTTAGATATTACTATATCAACCGATAATTATAAAAAACAAGTAGTGGGCTATGAAAAAATATATACGCACAAAGAAATTATCTGAAAATATTCCTAAGTATCGAAAGAAACGAAGTAAAAATAAGAAAAGTTATTTTATTTTATATAAATTAAATTTACAACATTATCCTCTTTCTTTTTTAAACGATGGAAAGTGGCACGTTTGGAAAAGGTATATAACAAAAACTAGACGGGATGAAGCTTTTAAAGCTTTACAAAAACATAAAAAACGTTATAATTATATATTTAAAATTGGAGAAATAGATAATATAATAATAATATAAAAATCCTTATTTTTTAACTAAAAAATACATTTAATCGTTTAAATAAAATGTTAAAAAATATTAAAAAATGCTTGGCTTTTGCGGAAAAAATGCTATATTATTAATAGAAAGGGAAAATAAAGTAAAAAAGCATTTAAAAAAAGGAGTAAGGGGTATAAAATGTTAACAAAACTACAAGAAGCAATCAAAAGACAAAATCTAACTAAAAACTCTGACGGTACATACAG